>JAFSJF010000063.1 GCA_017439405.1 Bacteroidales bacterium | reverse complement strand
TACGCGGGTTCTTCACCACGTTCTTGATGAAGCAGAGGCTTGGAATCTTAGGATTCGGAAAAGCCTCATTGGGGTTGGGTCTATTATTGATTTCCATAAATTCCAATTTATAACTCAATCACATGCGGCTGAACGTCTGTATCATGCGTAGCCAACGATGCAATGCAATCTGGGGTCATGCTCTGCTCACGAATCCACTGGAGCGACTGACGCTGCATCTTCTTGTCAAGGGTGATACCAGAGGTAATCATGTCGCGCCATGATTTTGTGGCATAACCGCCATCAGCAAACAGGAGAACATATTTGCCCTCGGCGTTTTTGATCTTCAATGCACAAAGTCCCTCACTATGACCGGGAATATTCACCATCAACAGACTGCCGTCGCCCAGGACGTCATACGACTTTCCGACTGGTCCTTCCGTGCCGTTCCAGTCAAAGGTGCGGAGGTCAACGCCTTCCCACCAACGTTTCTGGAAGCGGATACGAATCTGGAAGTTCTTGCGAGTCGTACCTATCAACTCTGCCTTCGAGACAAGGATTCTCTTGGCATCCTTCACCAGACGCAAGCCGTTGGCATGGTCGCAATCAAGATGCGACAATAGCACGTAGTCAATGTCCGAGGGCTTGTAATTCAACTTAGCCAACTGTTCGTCGATGGCCTCGCCCTTGGCTATACGCCCCTGGTTGATCTGATAGAGGAACCATGAACCTAACGACTTGATCTGAGCCCGCTTGTCATAGGCACCATCGGGCGACATCTCCCGGTGCCAGCCCGTATCGAAGAGAATGAGGCCCTTCGGGTGTTTTATCAGGAAGCTGAATACTGGCAACCATATCCATTTCGACTTGGGAGTAGTCATACCCGAAGCCTTCAACAAACTACAATCATCACCGCCAAACGGCAAGTAGGGCGAAACACGCACTTCGCCCGTCCTCAATACATGTATCTTAATTTTGTCCATAATTTCCTGATTCATCTGATAAAGTTCATGCCCTTCCACGGTTCACGCTCGGGATAGTCGGGATTGCCGTCGGCGTGGATTTTCGGCTGCAAAGATAAAAAATTTGTATTTTTGACAACCTAATAAAAGTTTCACACACGATTATAAACGACAAACTATGACAATAAAACCATGTACCATAGAACACTTGAACCAATATGGAGCCATATACGCCGCAGCGTTTTCAGGCGAGCCTTGGAACGACAACTGGACGGTGGAGGATGCCACCATCCACGTTGGCGAACTGCTTGAAAACAAACAGCATTACGGCTTGGAGTGTATCGTTGACGGAGAAGTTGCAGGCTTCATTTTGGGCACGTCCATGCTGTTCCATTATGGCCGTGTTTTCGAGATCAACGACCTCGCCGTTTCCCCTCCATACCAGCGGCAAGGCATTGCCAGCCGGTTGCTTCGTCAATGTCTGGACGACATGAAATCGCAAGGCATGGTGGGCTTTCATCTGATTACCGCCTGCGACGGCGTTTTGCCCTCGTTCTACGAAAGTTTCGGCTTCAAGAAAGAGGAACGGGTCATGCTGATGGGGCTTTAGCATTTCATCAGAAGCGCCATCCTAAGCCTAATGTAAACTTTTGAGGACGGGCACTCATTGCGCTTTGATGCTTAAAAGCGAGAATATCGGAGATGCTGTTTTGATAGGAAGCGTTGAACTGTAGGCCACAGGGCAGCTCGTAGCCGACGTAAAGACCAATGCCAGAATGGTTGTCGGACATGGCAAACTCGTCCTCGCCGTCCTCGCCGGTGCCGACCACGTGCTTGTAGGGGTTCATTTCACCGCTGTCGCCTTTCATCTTGCCCCATAGCGAAAACTCTGTGAAAGGACCGCCTCCAAAATAGAAATAGCCCGTTTGCACATTGCCAAAACGCGCCAAGGCATAGACGGGAATCTCCATGCCCAAAGTCCAAAGTTCATCGTGCAAGTCGTTGTTGGCCAAATTAGTATGCTCAGCAAAATACATCAAGTTAAACTGGATGAGGAAATGCTTGCTGATGTTAAAGTCGATGAAGGCACCCAATTCGCCTCCAATGTTCATGGTGCTGTGCAGGTCTTCATACACGTTGTGCAACACGATGTTGGAGGCGTTGGCTTGCATCTTCAGGCCCCAGTTGACGACTGGTGTCTTCGTATCGCTCGTGGTTTGAGCCGTGGCCGAAATCGCCATCATCATAGCGATGGCCAAAAATTGGATTTTATGTATTTTCATTTTCGTAAGTATTTGTATTCGAGGTTAGAAAGTAAGTCTGAAAGTGAGCCTAACGCCGTTTTTCTCCTTAGCGGTAAGGCCTTCGGTGTAGCTGAGTCGGTGCACCCAATCAACGCGGATGAACTTCAAGATATTTTCCACTCCGATGCTCATTTCCATATAGGGTGTCTTGCCCATCGGTGAGCATCCTTCGGGCATGGCATAAAGTCCTTCGTGCATAAGCAAAGGGTTGTTCTTTTGCGACAAGCCGCCATAAACGGCATTGAACGCCACCACTTCGCGCAACTTCAGCTTGTTGATGAGCGGGATGCGGTTGAGGATCCAGCCCTTGAGGTAATAGGTGCCGAAAAAGGCCACATATTGGTCCATCATGAACTCCATCGGCTGCATGAGGCTGAACGACTTGGGGGTAAGGAACAGGCTCTGGTTGCTGTTGGGGATGTAAAGTTTGGGATAAGGCACTTGGTTCCAGATGATTCCAGTCTGCACCGTGGCGTCAATATGGCCGAAGGCCGAGAGCCAAAAGCGTTTTTCAGCAGAGATTTCAGTGCGATTGTAGAAGAAACGGTTCTCCATCAGGCCCATGGTGTGGGTCAAGCGGATGACAGGTGCATCTTTGGCCAAATTGAACGGTGATTCCTTGCCAAGGCGATTGTTGTAGAGCGGCTCGCCTGGCGCATAACGCAGCTGCAATCCGTATTCCAAATTGTTGTAATACTTTACGTTGCTGAACGAGCCATCGGCATTGATGCGTTCGTAGTGCAAGGCGCCAGCGGCTTCGTTGTTCTCGTGCTGGATCCACGTGTCGATGCTGAAACGGTTAGCCCATTCCTTTTCATAACGGATTTTGGTTCTTCTGACGTATTGCATCCTCTGGGTCGGGTTGCCCATGCTGAACGACATGAAAACATTGTCGCGATCAAACAAGGAATACGTCTGGCCTGGCACTTCCACATCGTAGTAGAAAGTCAAATAAAGGGCATGGCGCAACGATTCATAAGGATGATAGTCCTTCTCGTTGAAACTACGGATAAGCGTGGCATTGTATTTCAAGCGGAGGTCGCGAAAGCCAAAAGCCATATAACCGTTCATGAACCATTTGGGGTGCAGGTTGGTGGTGGTCATGCCGCCAATGCGGAAACGAAGGCCTTCCAGGCTGTTGTAACTGATGGTGTTGAAGAGCGGACCAAAGTCGAAGACACTCTTGCTGCGGTCTTTATTGGTCGCGACATAGCCCGAAGCGATGATTTCAATCGCACGGATGGTGGCGTCGAAGCGGGGAATACGTCTGAGTTCGGGAATGAGGCTGTCGATGACGGCTTCCTTGCCAGTCAAAGGCTCGGGGCGCATAGCGTTCCAAGCGTCACGCTGGTATTTCCGGGCACTATCGGCCACCACCTCATTGCTTTCCATCGCGCTGAAAAGCGTGTCGGGAGGTAGCACACCCAACTGATAATCATACTGATGGAGGCTGTGTCGGGCATAAATCTGCCGCATGTTCTTGAAGATGTAGAAGCGGACGAAGGTATTGGTAGTCTCGCTTGCCCAAAGGCCTTCGGGCAACTGCTTGAACGACTGCTCAATGGCCAAGTCGCTGACGAAGTTCATGTTGATGTAAGGCGGCACGATGATGGAGTATTTCTTCAAGGCGTATGTGCTGTCGTTCATGATGTAAAGGTGTCCCGTGAAGCCGAAACTCTGTGGGTTGACAGGCGCAAAGGCGAGATCGATGCAGCGGTCGCCTTCAACGTCGAGGGTATCCATGATGTAATAATGGTAATACGACACGGCCAAAGTCGACGAGAGCGGACTGACGAAGCGGTTGAGCATGATTTCGATGTCGTTGTCGAAAATGTTGACTTTGGTGAACATGGCATCGATGTTGGAAGCCAAACCCTCGCGGTCGAGGATGTCGTCGACGCCTTGGAAACGCTTGGCAAGGGTATGGCGACGCTCCTGATGGGGATGGTTTTGGAAATAGTCTTCTGCTAAAGTCTCACGCAACGAAACGGTGATGGTCGGCGTAGTGTTGAACTGTGAAGAATCGATGTATTTCTCCAAAAAACGGAACTGACTCCAAAACTTGCTGTTCTCGAAGTCGACGTCAAACTTGTCCAAAGCCATCGTAAGCTTTTCGTAACTATTTGTCTTATAACACTCTGTCGACTCTATGCGATTGGCATCCTTATGTGCAATCACCTTTCGGATGAGTTCGACGGCGGGGTTGCCTTTCCGCCTATAACGTTCTTCACGGTTGAGGCGTTGCGGCTTCACCACCACTTCCTGCAAGCCGTAAATGTCAGGTTGCAGATTGATGTTGAGGTCTTTCGTTATCTTGTTGGCTTTCAAGCTCACAATCTCGGTTTTATAGCCTACCATTTGGAATGAAAGGCTCACAAGCCCTTGTGTGTTCTCGATGCTGTAGTTGCCATCGAGGTCGGTGATGGTGCCAATGGTCGACCCCATGAAATAGACCTGCACCGAGGGCAAAGTCTCGCCCGTTTGTGCATCTTTCACCACCCCTTGTGCGCCGGTGGTTTGAGCCATCATTTGTGGTAACCAAAATATCAGCAAAAAACTGGAAATGAGAATTTTAATTTGTGACATATATACTTATTGATAAAGATGCAAAGAAAAGGGCAATTTCAGAACCAAAAAAGGGCAATTTGGTTGAAATAATGGTCAATATTACCTATTGAAGCAGTCTAAAAATTGCAATAAAAATAGTCAAAAACACACATATAATCGCTTCAATATTCTTTTTTGACTATTTTTGTAGCCAAAATAACCGATATGACCAAAGAGAGAGGCAGCCAAAAGACCGAAATGCTCGACTTCGACGACATGAGCTTGGAGCATATGTATCGCCTAGGCGACGAACTCATCATCGCCGACCAATTCGACGTGAAAAAAGACTTCCCGCCCTATTTCCGCTCAGCCATGCCCGTGTGCATCATTGTCAAACAAGGTGTGCTGCGTGGCCGGTGCAACCTGATGGACATCGAGGCCGAGGCTCCCTGCATGAGCATCCTTCTGCCCAACCAAATCCTTGAGTTCACCGAGGCCAGCGACGACCTCGACGGCATGGTCGTGATGATGTCGGCTCGTTTCACCGAACGGCTCAACATCAAAGTGGACTTCGACCTGATGCAGGCCTTCCAGTCTCAGCGCGTCATCCCGCTCAACGAGGAAGCACTTGCCACGATGTTGCAGTTTTGTGAAATGGTGAAGCGCCTCTCGCAATTCCCCGACCATCCCTTTCTAATGGAAACGGCGGTCAACCTGACCCGTGCCTTCTTTTTTGGAGCGGGCTACTTCTTTCACCAGCGACCCGAAGCTGTTACCCATAGCCGAGGCGAGCAATTGGTTGACCGTTTCCTGAAGTCGGTGCAGATGAATTGTAGGAAAGAGCGGCAACTCGACTTTTACGCCCAAGAGTTGTGCATCTCATCGAAATATCTTGCCGCCACCGTGAAGACTGTGACAGGCAAGACCGCTGGCGACTGGATCGAAGACTATGTGATGCTCGAAGCCAAGGCCATGCTGACCAATACCGACATGACCATCAGCCAAATCAGCGACCACCTTCACTTCCCCGACACATCCACCTTCGGGAAGTACTTCAGAAGGCACACGGGGTTGTCGCCGAAGGAGTTCAAGAAACGGAGCGGAGGATGAGGCGGCTATAGTTGAAATAAACCCCTCGTATCCGATGGCTAACAAAGAATCCCCGCCAGGCCTTGCCCGACGGGGATTGTTTTTTCAGTTAGCGGGAATTGTCGCTTAGAAATTGAACTTGCCGTTCTGGTGCTTCCACTCGCTTTCGGGGGCGATGGTCTCCATCACGTCCCAGTGTTCGGCTATCTTGCCATTCTCCACGCGGAAGAGGTCGTAGTACGAAGTGGGTTGGTTGGCGAAGGCACCCTCGCTGACAGCCAGCACAAAGTTGCCGCAACCGAAGATTTTGTGAATCTTGAAGTACTCCATCTTGATGCCTTGCTCCGCCATGGCTGCAAGGGCGGCACCGAGACCGTCGAGGCCGTCGGCGATGGAGACATTGTGCTGGATGTAGCTGTTGCCGTCGAAGTAGTTGGTGAGGTTCTCGGGGTGCTGGCCCATCAGCACGTCTTGTACGAAGTTGCGCACGAGGGTCTTGTTAGCCTCGGTCTTGTCGAGGTCTTTCATCTCGGTGGTGCCGTCGAAAGGCGTGTGGCCGCTGGGGTTGGGCTGACCGTTGTAGGCCATCAGGTTGTCCCAGTGCTCGACGATTTTGCCGTCCTCGAAGCGGAAGATGTCGAAGCCCGCCTTGGGGCCGAAGAAGTTGTAGTCGGTTTGGCACACCACATAGTCGCCATCCTCAAAGGCGCGCACGGTGTTCACTTTGGCCTTTTCGGGATAGTTGACCAAGCCTGCAAGGGCAGCGCCGAAGCCGTCAAGGCCATCGGCGATGGTGAGGTTGTGTTGCTTGTAGTTTTCGGCATTCACGTAGCCGATAGGTTCGCTTGCGCCGGTCTCGATGGCTTTCAGAAGGGCCACGGCCTTCTCTTTGTTGCTGATTGTGTTCATCGCTTCTTGTTTTTCGTTGTTGTTGGCTTGTGTTTTTTCGTTCTTGTTTTCGCCGCAGGCAGCCAGCAGGCATACCGTCACGGCAAGGATAAATGTTCTTTTCATCGTTCAATCTGTTATTTGAAGTTTGACGATGCAAAAGTACAGCCGTTTTGTCGACTGGAGAAGGAATTAACAATCGGGAAATGTCACTTTTCGGGACAGTTTCGGAACTGCAAAGGCGTTTGTCCCGTCTCTTTGGTGAAGGTGCGGACGAAATACGACGGCGTGTCGAAATGCAGGCGGTCGGAGATGAGGCCAATGGGCATGGCGGTGTAACGCAGCAGGTGTTTGGCCTCATCGATGCGGCGCGACTGGATGTAGGCCTTCGTCGACTGGCCCAAGGTGCGCTGCACGATGCGGTTCAGGTAGTTGGGCGAAACGCACAGCTTTTCGGCGTAGAAGATCACGCCCGTCTCAGTGGCAAAATGCTCGTTGACCAACTCCTGAAAGCGAACCACACGCGACTCGACGCTGATTGGCACATCGCTCTCCACCGGGACAGCCCTCTGAAGCAGCGCCAAGACCTCATAAAGCAAGGCACGGAGCAAATGGACGCTGCGGTCGTGGGCAATCTCAATCTGGATTTCGACAAACAGCCCGACGATCTTGTTGTACATGGCCTCGTCGAGCATCAGATACGGCGAAGGCCGGCGATGGGTGAAATAAGGCAGGCTGTCGATGAAGTGCGGGTCGTTGAAGAACGATAGCAGGAAGTCGCGTTCGAAGATAAGTTCCAAGGCTGTCAGGCCGTTGTATTCCTTCACGGTGCAAACGTCGCCGGGACGTGCAAAAGCCACCAAGCCTTTGCTTGCGCTGCACGAAACGCCATCGACTTCCACCTCGCCAAAGCCGCCCGTGGTGAGCATCACGCCATAAAACGACTGCCTCAAAACCTCTTGGAAACCCTTGCTTTTGCGGATGGCGTCAAGCGTCACCACGTCGACCAAAAGCTCGTCGCCGTACTTGTCGCGCTGGAATTTTATGACAGGAATCCGCTTCATACCTTATTAAACTAAGGAGTCGTTTTGAGACTGCAAATGTAGTGATTTTCTTGGTAAACGCCAAAAAAAGTCAAATGCTCTTCGTCCGTTCCCAAACTTCGCTTTTCGCGTGGCGGATGAAGCAGAAGTCGCACTTGTCGCCGCCTTGGCAGAGGGTTTGGGTGCGGATGAAGTCGGTATAGGGCAGGTTGCCGTAGTTGATGACGTCAGCGTGGCAAAACATCGGGCCGAAGCGATCGATGACACCGTAATGCGTGAAGATGTGCTTGTAGAGGCACTCCACACACTCGAAGCGGAACTCATTGGGGCCGTCGGTGTCCTTGTGCCAAACATAGCGCCAGCCCTTGCCTGAGCCGTACTTGAAGCCTAACGGCACCACCACCTTCATCAGCGGCACGAAGAAACTTTTCGTGGCCAACTTTTGTATCTTTTCGGGCTTCAACGCGCCCCACATGTATTTCGAGAGGATTTCAAGCGATTCCTGCGGCGTCTTGCCTACGGCTTGCAGAGCCTCGTCGATGGCGAGCGTAGGCAGGATGTTGCACAGGTGGCCGTAGTTGCCTCGGTCGTACCAACAGCGGTTTTCCTCGATAAGGCGTTCCATCCGTTTCAATATATCTTTCTGTATTTCAGGGCTTAACTCCGAAAAACAGACCTT
>JAFSJF010000062.1 GCA_017439405.1 Bacteroidales bacterium | reverse complement strand
GCCCTTGCGGTCGACGGCGCACGGCAGGCACACCAGCTCGTCCGAAAGGCCGCGCTTGTGGTTGCCGCCGCCGCGCTTCCTCGGCTCGCGGCCGCAACCCTCGCCCTCGAACGCCTTCCTGTCGCCCTTGTACGAGACGGGAAGGAACGCCTCGTCAGCCTCGGCGATGCCCGTAAGCTCCGTGCCCTTCAGCGACTCGCCTATCGCGTCCAGCACCTTGTGCCGCCAGACAAACGCCGTCGCGTGGGTGATGCCGCAACGCTCCGCCGTCTTGTCCAGTGACAGGCCCTCCGACATGCACTCCATGAACGACTTCCACACAGCAAGGCTCTTCCGTGTGCCCTCGAATATCGTGTTCTTCGTGATCGAGAACGTCTTGCCGCAGTCCCTGCAGATGAACTTCTGTGTCCCGTTCTTCCGCTTCCCGTTGCGCTGAACATGCGTCCCGCCGCATAACGGGCAGACACGTCCGCCCGCAAATCGACGCTCCGTCAGGAACGTGTCCATGTCCTCCGTGCCTTCCTTGGCTCCAGCGAGCATCGTGCAGAGTCTGGCACGCTCCTCTGAAGGCAACCGGTTCACCAGTTCCATTATGCTCTTCGCCGTGTGTCTTTGCTTTTCCATGTCCTTTTGTGTTTATACATCACTCTAACGTAAAAATCGGTCGGGTATTGTACTAGAGCCATGCAAAATCCCCACGCCAAGCAACCCAGGTCGCCTTTCGTGGGGAAAATCGTTATGTGTCCAAAAACCTTATTCTTCAGTCATCATCGCCCTGACTTCCTTGGCCTTGACGGTGTAGATGTTGCCGTCGGCATCGCAGAGGCAGAAGGTTCCGTTGTGGCGGCAACGCATGGTGATCAACCGTTGCAATGAGAGGTCGAGGCCTCCCATGAGTTTCTTGGTGAAGGACGAAACCTCACTCTTCTTGGCATTCACTGTTACTGTTGTCATATTGTCTGATTTTTTTGAATTTTTCTTCATTGTAGAACTTGATGGATTTGATGTTGCCCTCGGCGATGACCTCTGAAGGCATGACGCTGTTGTCGATGAACAGGAAGTAGTCAACGACAGGGCAATAAAGGTTGAAAAGGTTCTTGATGCCGGCTCTGTAGCGGCGGCGGATGATGCCGTCGTCCACGTGATGGCCGCCATGCTTCACGCGCTCGGCCACGCGCTTGATGGCCAACTCGGGGCTTTGCAGCCAGAAATAGATCAAGCTGGCCTTGTAGCCGTCTTCGCGGGCTTTCTTGATGAGGGCGTGATAGGATTTCGCAGCCAAGGTGGTTTCAATCGCAAAGTCGGCCTTGTCGGCGATGAGTTTCTTGATGCGCGAAAGCATCAGGCGGCCTGCAAGCACCTTGGCACCGTCGGGGTTGAGCGGCGACAGACCTTTTGCGATTTCGTCGCAGTTGACGAACTCCTTGCAGTTGAGCGTCTCAGGCAGGACCGTCAGTGAGGCGGTTGTTTTCCCTGCTCCGTTGCAGCCTGATATGATATACAAACTCGGCATCAAAAACTAGATTCTGCTCGTTCCGTTTGGCAATTTTCATGCCGAAACAGGTCGCAAAGATACGACATTTGTGGCACGCTCAACACTTTTCCACACTTTTCCACAACGTTTTTTATCAACAATATATGTTAATTCACTGGAAATCAACCCGAAAAAATTTCATCTTTTTATGAACGCCCGGAAATGTCCCCAAGTGGAAAATTTTGTACTTTTACGGCCTGAATCATGAAGCCATGAAAAGTCTGAAAGCGATAGCGTTGGTGCTTCTGGCGGTGCTTTTCGCATCGTGCGGGAAGCCCGTGGAATACCCCATTGAGCCGCACATTGCCTACGTGGGATTCACCTATCTTTTCAATGCTGACAGCACCTTCAGCGGGGAGGGGATTCTCGCGTTCTCCTACACCGACGGCGACGGCGACCTCGGCCTCGACGACGGCGACACGCTCTCGCCCTTCGGCCCTAACGACCCTCATTATTACAACATGGTAATCGATTACCTGAAGTGCGTCAATGGCGAGTTCGCGAAGATGCCGTTGCTGAGCCATCACGTCCCGACGAGCGAGACAGACAGTGTGCAATTCGACACGGTGTCGTTCAACGCACGTTTCCACCGCCTGCGCGACAACGACGACCCCAAGGCCATCAGCGGCACGATGGAATACACCATGCCCGTGCAAAACCCGCTCTCGCCCGACGACACCATCAAGTTCGAAATCCGTATCCTCGACCGCGCACTGCATGAGAGCAATGTGATACAAACCGAGGCGATATACACTAACCCAATATTTAGGAAACAAATCTGAACAAATGCTCTGCATTCAGCGAAGCTAAATCGAAAACAAATTCTTTTTCCATGAAAAAAAAGCCATTGATACTTATTCTCATTTTGACTCTCGGCTTGTCTTCGCTCATCGCTCAGACACCCGGTGATGGCATCGACGTGAACCATTACGAAATCCATGTCTGGGACTTCGACTTCACGGATCTCACGATGCAAGGCGAGACTTTCATTGATTTCACCACCACTGCAAACACCAATCGTATCGTGTTGGAACTGAAGAGTCTTGTTGCCTCTGACGTGGCTTGCGATTATTATGGCGTGGAAAGTTTCACTCAAGAGGGCGATTTCCTGACGGTCACTTTCGATGAAACAATAGCAGCTGGTACGAACGCTGTCCTCGATGTGCGCTATGGCGGCCCGACCTTCAGCGAGCAATGGGGCGGCGTGGAATGGTGGCGTCCGAATTACAACAGCGACCCCGACCGCGTCTATAACCTCGGCGTGGGCTTCGAGAGCCAGCCGCACAACCTCGGCAAGACTTGGTTCCCTTGCGTCGATAACTTCACCGACAAGGCCACCTACGACATCTTCATCACCACGACCAACGACAAGAAAGCCATCTGTGGCGGCAATTTGGTTAACACCTTCGACAATGGCGACGGCACCACCACATGGCATTGGAACACACCGCAGGAAATCGCCACCTACCACATCTCATTCGCCGTGGGCGACTATGAAGTGTGGGAAGATGTCTATCACGGCCTCGAGCGCGACATCCCGATTGAGGTCTATGCCAAGCCAAACCAGATGAACAGCGTGCCGGGCACCTTCGTCCACATCAAGGAAATCGTGGCGTTTTTCGAGGAAAATCTGGGGCCTTATCCCTTCAACCGCATCGGCTACGTCAGCACGAGCAAGGGCTGCATGGAGCACACCGACAACATTGCCTTCGCGGCCGACATCATCAACGGCAACACGGCGGGCGAGGAATATGTGGCCCACGAACTGTCGCACATGTGGTCAGGCAACCTCGTGACCTGCGCCGAGGCTGGCGACATGTGGCTCAACGAGGGCTTCGCGCAGTTTTGGGGTGCGTTCTACGAAGTGGGCGTCTATGGCGAAGCGCAATTCCAAAACACCATTTCGGCCAAGGTCAACAACATCAACAGTTGGTGCAACAACCCTAACAACTGGTTGCCGCTCAACAACATGCCTTTGGACATGACCTACAACAGCAATGCCGTTTATGAACGCGGTGCGGTCATCGTCAACACGCTGATGAACTACATGGGCCGCGAAAACTTCCTCTCGGCCATGCGTCAGTATTTTAACCAATACGCCTATCAAACAGCGACTTCCGCTGACTTGTGTGCAGCACTCACTCAGTACTCAGGCATCGAAATGCAGGGCTTCTTCGACACCTATGTCTATTCAAGCGGAATGCCGCACCTGTATGCTGTAATTGAATCGGTGACCCCTGTAGGCAACCAATTTGAGGTGAACCTGAAACTCAGTTACCAGCACATCGGTGACACGCACATCGGGCAAGGCAACCGCTATGACGTGACCTTCATCGGGCCTGATTTCCAGCTGCAAACCGAGAAAGTGAGTTGGGACGGACTACATGAAAACGCCACTGTGTTGCTCAACTTCGAGCCTTTGGGCCTGGCCAACGACCTGAACAACAACTGGCTCGACGGCAAGACGCAAAAGAACATGATGCTGAAGACGCCTTCGTCGCAAAACTTCGCCTACGTCACGGTGCAAGCCCAATCGCTGACCGACTCCGTATTTGTCGGCATCGAGAACCACTTGGTCGGGCCTTACGACGACCCGCTCGTTGAGGGACTGAACCTCTCCACCAAGCATTTCTGGACCGTCAACCGCTACGACTTCGGCGAAGCCGCCGTGGCCGGCTGGTTCGACTATTCCAAAACCAACGACGGCGACATCATCCAAACGCAAAACGACTCGGCCACCCTGCTCTACCGCAAGAACGCCTCTGAGCCATGGCATGAAATACCCTATACGCTCTATTCGGGCAGTTCGTGGAAGCAAGGTCGTTTCATCATCGAGAGCTTGTCGCCCGGCGAATACACCATGGCCGCTTGGAACAAGGAAGTGCTTGGGCAACAAGAGCTTATGGAACAGAAAAGCACGATGCAACTCTTCCCCAACCCTGCCGAAATGCAGGTTCAGGTGGCTTGGAACGGTGTCGCCAACGGACAAGTGCGCCTTTGCGACATGAACGGAAAACCACTGAAACAGATCGACTTCTCAAAAGCGGAAAGCCTCAGCCTCTCCATCGAGGGATTGGCCAAGGGCTGCTATATCGTCGAACGCTGCGACAAAAACGGCCTTGTCGTGGAACAAAGCAAACTGATTGTGAAATGATACAAAAAGAATTGACTATGAAGAGATTAGTTGTTTTTTCCATGCTCATCCTGGTAGGCATGGCGGTTTTGGCTTCCTGCGAGAAGGAAGGCGACAAGGAATGGAACAAGTTTTACGGCTATGCTAAGGATGATATCGTGGGCGAGTATGCCTTCTCGAACCTCAGCGACGCTTTCGACGGACTGATGGAAAGCGACGAAGGCCATCTTTGCCCAGACGCGCAAGTCAACGTGTCGGCAACCGGAGACCAAACGGTGTTGTTTCACATGGCCAGCGCCAGTTGCAATTTCCAAAGGAACTTTTCGGGACGAACAACACTCAATGCCAACGACTTCCTCATCTCGATGTACAGCGGCTGGGTCAACCTGAAACGCTACAACGTTACTGCCGAGGTGTTGAAAAACAAGCAAGACGCTGTGCGCCTGAAAGGATACGTCAGCGAAGACCGTTACGAGCGGGTTTACAACACGGAGGAGGCCCAATATGACACTGTTTACGACTACAGCATCAAATACTACTTCGATGTGACAAAGAACTAAATCACCAGAAGCCAAGCATTTATGAATACGATTGTCGGGGGG
>JAFSJF010000061.1 GCA_017439405.1 Bacteroidales bacterium | reverse complement strand
GAAATAGAAAAACTGATACAGACCTACGAAACCTTGGGCATTGGGCAACAAGTAGACTACGACAAGTTCTACTTATACTCACTTATCACCCACTCTACCGCCATTGAAGGCTCAACCATCACTGAGGTGGAGAACCAACTCCTGTTTGACGAAGGTTTAACTTCCAAAGGCAAAAACATCAATGAGTATTTGATGAACTTGGACTTGAAGGCGGCTTACGAAGCCAGTATTTCAATGGCAAAAGCCCACATTGAAATAACGACAGAATGGCTAAAAAAGATGGCTTCCTTGGTGATGAAAAGCACGGGCAGCACTTATAAAACCGCTTTGGGTGAATTCTCTTCCGCCAACGGAGACCTAAGACTAGTGAATGTTAGTGCTGGCATTGGAGGTGCTTCCTACATGGATTTCCACAAGGTGCCCGATCGATTACAGAACTTCTGCAATAATCTGAATGACAATCGAAAAAACATCAGCAAAGAAGACAAAAAAAGCCAATACGAACTCAGTTTTGATGCTCATTATGAATTGGTGACTATCCATCCATGGGTGGACGGTAACGGCAGAATGGCCCGACTGCTCATGAATCATCTTCAATTTGAATACGGCCTAATACCCACAAAAATCCTGAAAGAGGATAAATCTGAATACATTCAAGCGCTTATCGACACTCGAAGAGATGAAAACTTGCAGATTTTCAGAGATTTCATGTTCAAAACGCTGAGAAAGAACATTCAGCAAGACATCCAATCCTTTGTTGATTCGCAAAATGAAGTGGGGAGAAAACCCTCAAATAGTAGGGAGAAAAATAAAGGAAGTAGGGAGAAAATCCTTGAGCTGCTGCGTGAGAATCCCAAACTCACCACGGCAGGTTTGGCACAAGCAGTGGGCATCTCATCAAAAGGTGTTGAGAAGCAACTTGCCCATCTAAAGCGAGAAGGGTTGCTTCGCCGCATCGGTCCCGACAAAGGAGGCTATTGGGAGGTCGTTGATTTGTAACAAACACAAAAAACGCCCAAGAATCGCTTCTCGGGCGTTTTAGCATAATGATAAAACTGCATCCAAAAGGCCCTCACTCCCTCACGAATCCCATGATGGAATGGACATCCTGTCCTATGTCGTTAAGATCGGCGGGATTGAGGAAGTCGATGGTCATATTTGTTTCGGTCAAAGTTGTGATGGTGCCGGTCATATCATATAACATCACTGTATCGTTGACCTTGTGACGAATGCCGTCTTTTATGATCATTTTGTCTCCCTTCAAGGTATAATAGCCGCCATCCTCTTCATTGTCATCTGCGATCGATGTTCCATCCTTCCTGAATTCGATGGTGTGTCCAACCAATGCCTCGTTAAAAAAATCATCAAAGTAATCGAAAGACTCGCCACCTATGGTCATCGACACCTCGGTGATTTTCCATTTCCCATAGATTTGGGGTTGCTTGTTGCACGAGGTAATGGTTGCTACTGCCAGCAGCATCAGCATGAATTTCATTGTTGTTTTCATAACTGTTTGATTTTGAAATTACAATTTTTGTTTCTGTTTCGGTCTGTAGGGCTGTCACACCGTGGCAGCCGTTGTAGGGACGCATCGCATGCGTCCGCCGGTTGAATGGGCGGACACACGCGGTGTGTCCCTACAGGGTTAACGCACCACAAATTTCCGCGTCGTGCCGCCCACGGTGATGAAAAACATCCCATCGGGCAGGCCGGACACATTGATTTGTTCGGTTTCGGAGGTGATTTGACCGGTCATTAGGGTTTGACCCATCAGGTTGGTGATGCGGTAGGTTTCCCCTGGTAGAGACGTTGCGCGCAACGTCTGTACAAACAAAACGCCGTTGGTCGGGTTGGGATAAATGGTTAAGGCCTCTGAGCCTGTCGAAGGGCCGTCTTCCTCGATGCCGTTGTGGATTTCCTGATACACCTCGTCGCAATCCCTTTCTCCATATTTGAAGCACAACACGCCCTCGCGCCAATAGCAACGCATGCCTTCAACGCGATAGCCCTTTCTGCGCGACATCAGCCGCTCGGGGAAGAAACTCGTCAGGTGGCCGATGCCGCACACGATGGTGCCGCTGAAGAGATCGTCGGCATCGCTCACTTGCAGCATCTTGAACAATCGGCCTTCGTATTCGTATTCATCCACGGCGTCAACATGCATCGTGATGCGCTGTGTGCCCACGCGGATTTCCCATGTGTCGCCCTGCTCGGCGTTGTAGTCGTAAAGCACGGTGAAATCATGCAAAGTCGAGTTCCACCAATACACCACTCCGTCTTCCTCATAGACGTATTCGCGGGTCACCTTTTGGTGATCGGCCTTGTCATACAACGTGTTGGTGCGGATGATGACGGTCACCTCCTTGTGGTTGATGGTCGTGTCGGCCACATATTCCAGATGCTGGTAGGTGACACTGCCATTTTCGTTCAGGATTTCGTAGTACCATTCAGCACCGTTGAATCCAACCAAACCCGAGCCACAATCTTCCGTGATGTTGGTGAAACTACTCCAATTTTCGTCGTTTTGGTAAGCCGCCAAAGTGCCACAAGGCACAATGATGGCAATGTCCTCAGGAAAATGCCAAGCACCTTCCGTGGTCTTGCGCTGTAGCTCTGGTGGTGTCATCGATTTGAAAACGAGAGAATCCAATTGGGTATGCTCAAATGCTGGCTCGGCAATGTAGTTGATGGAATCGCCGAAAACGATGCGGTTGAGCAGATAGCAAGAATCGAAAGTCATCAACTCGACTCGTTGCACCAAGTCTGGAATGACGACCTCACCCGTTAGGCTCGTACACCGAGCAAAGGTCTGGCCGGCCAAAACTCTTAAACCTGCAGGGAGTTCGATATGCGTGAGGCTACTGCAACGGCTGAATGCTCCGTTTCCGATTTCCGTAACGCCTTCTGGAATATAGACTTCCTCCAAACTCGAGCATTCGGAGAAAGCGCTAAAACCTATTGAAGTCAAACTTGCAGGGAAACGGACGCTCCTAAGGTTGCTGCATTGCGAGAAAGTCGATTTTTCTATTGTCGTCCAACCCTCTGGAATCTCAAGCTCGGCAAGGCTTCTACAACCTTGGAACACATAGCCTTTGTCGGGGTTGCTTTGGAAAACGATATGATGAGGGAGTACCAATTCCTCTATTCCAGAACACCATTCAAAAGCCGCCATGCCCACACCGACGTTCTCGGGAATAGTTACTGCACCCCGAATGCCACTGCAACCACTAAAGGCAAAGCTTCCTATGGATGTCAAAGCATCGTTTATCATCAAGCCTGTCAAGCCCGTGCATCCTTGGAAAGCATAGGCAAAGACCGCTTTCAATCCGGCGGGCAATACAAGGTCGCCCGTGAGACGCGTACAGCCAGCAAAACAACGAGGTCCAATAGTATCCAACGATTGCGAAAGCACAAGATGGTCGAAGCAATCGGCGAAAGTCGAAGAAGGTTCCGGATTGACATAATAGTTGCTGTTTTGCGTGTTTCCAAGTTCAACAACCGAATTGGGAATGATGAGGTCGCCCGAAAAGCCCGTACAATTGCCAAAAGCTTGGTATTTGATATGCGTCACGGTTTCAGGAATGACAAGGTTACCCGTAAAGCCTGTACAGCCCGCAAAAGCCTGTTCTCGGATTTCCCTCAAACCATTTGGAAGAACCAAACCAGTAAAGCCAGAGCATCGGGCAAAAGCACCTTCGCCAATGATTTCCAAGCTCTCCGACTCGGACAAGACGAGTGTCCCCGTCAACCCACTACAGCCACAGAATGCCCCTTCCGGTATCTCCGTAATGAATAAGGGTAAAATGAGTTCCGTGAATCCGCTACATTCCCTGAACACATCCTTTTTCAACACCGCCGTCGAAAAAGACAAGTCAAGGGTGCCAGTAAAGCCTGAACAACCATAAAAAGCCCCTTCCTGAATCGTGTCGATAGTCGAAGGAATCCCAAAGCCAGTCAAGCCTGAACAATTCTTGAAAGCCCATTTGCCAATCTCAGTCACAGTATAGGTCACATCCTCGCAGGTCACCGTCGAAGGGATGTCGAGCTCGCCTTGGGCGTTATCGCCATTAACATGGCCATAGACACTCACTTGGGGCGGGTTGTCGCTGATAATGGTGTACAACAAATCGCCTACAGCAAAAGGATAGGAAGGGTAAGGAACATCGACAATTTCATCGCATTCGTAGTCGCCGCCATGATAAAGCATTTCACCATCAACAAGATAGCATCGCAACCCATCCGGATATTGACCATCATAAATTTCGCCCATGCAAGCGTATGGATAAGGGAACAATCCACTGATTTCACCGATACCCTCTATGATGGTGCCACCGCCAAAATAGCCCAATTCGCCATCGTATGAAACCCGTTGAGCCCTATAATCTTGAACATGACCCCACCCGCTGTATGAAGTGATTTCCGTGACCGTGACTTCGTAGGCACATGAATCGATTTCGCAAGTCCACGATTCTCCCACCTCGGCATCGAAGTCGTAAAGCGTCGTAAACCTACCTAAGGTCTGGTTGTACCAATACACCTTGCGATTGTCTTCATAGACATATTGCTCTTGTCCATTACCGCCAAGATATTGCCGTGTAATGACACTACAGGTGTGCCCTTGGATGATGGTGTCGCCCAGCACTTCCATGTGATAATAGGAAATTGGGCTGCCCATGAAGGAACTGACATTGAAATACCACTCAGCACCTTGGGGAGCGAAACCACCTTGCTGCGCCATGCCGACAAAGGCGAAGGCGAGCAGGATTGCTAAGGTTAAAACTAACTTTTTCATAGATCTAATTATTTGATTGTTAATTATTTGATTCAAAATTTAAAGATTTAAGATTTAAAGATTTACACCGCATTGACGATTTCCTCAAAGCTCCGTGTATCGTCCACAAGGTCCATCTTCATCTGTTTGATGCGGGTCTTGCGTTTGTAGTACGACTCGGTTTGGGTGTCCAAGAGAATGGAAATCACCGAGTTAGAGAATCCGTTCTTGGAAAGGCAGCAGATGCGCACATCCCACTTGCCGAGTTTGGGATAGAGCGAGAGCAGGCGCTGCGAGAAGCCGTCATACACCAAGTCGGTGAGGCTGATGAAGTCGGCCCAGTCGTCGTCGCCGAGGGCGAAGTTCATCGTGTCGGCGGTCATCTGCTCGCTGAGGGCCTGCGCGGTGGCGAAGACCTTGTTGCGCGAAAGGATCTTGTTGGTCATCAGCAGCTCCTTTTGCGAGAGGGTTTGCTGATCGCGGCGCAGGTCGTCGTTGGTGCGGATAAGATTCTCCATGTCGCTCACCAGCTCGTGGATGCGGTTTTGGTCGCGCTCCACTTGGCTGCGGAACTGCTCCACGGCCATCTTGTGGTCGGCCACTTTCTTCCTCACAATCAGCACAATGATGAGCAAGGCAATCACCGCCACGGCGATGATGAGCCAGAGCTTGAGGCTGCGGTTGCGGAGCAGGCTCTCCATCTCGCTCTTTTGGGCCTTCAGTTCGTATTCGGCCTTGAGGCGTTGCAGGTTGTCGGAGGCGTGTTCCTTGTCGGCCTGCATCATGCACTCGGTGAACAGGCCTTGGTATTCTATGGCCTGCGCGAGCTTGCCCTCGTTGTAGGCGATGGCATAGAGCGTCTGGTAGACCGACTGCTTCAGCCCTGCCCTCTCGCTGCGGAGGGCGGCGTTGAGGTGGGTCTTCGCCGTGGCGTAATCGTCGGTGTAGTAATAGAGCACACCGAGCGTCATGTTGGCGATGTCGAGGTCGTTGCCTTCCAGTCCGCCTTGCATGGCACGGGTCACGCAGTCGATGGCCTTGGGATAGTTGCCCACGGACAGGTAGTAGTCGCGGCCCATTTCGAGGTTGAGGTCGTTGATCATGGCCTCGTCGTTCCTGAGGGTGGCGATGCTGAAGGCCGTGTCGTAGAACTGCTTGGCTTGGGCAAACTGCTCCAGCATCTTCGCCGCCCGACCGCTGTTGCGCCAGGCGGTCATCATGCCCGTCGAATCGGGCACTTGGCGGTAGCACTCGATGGCTTCGCGGTGCATCGAGAGGGCATCGTCGAAGAGGCCGTGTTTGTTGTACATCGCGCCGAGGTTGTCCTTGAGGTCGCCTTCGAGTTGGAGGCTTTCGGCGGTAGGCTGGCAGCCTTGCATCAGCGCGATGCCTTGCAGGAAACGCTCGGCGGCCTCCTCCGAGAGGCGTTGCTCGCGCAGTTCGACACCTTCTTTATATAAGGTGCGGGCGCGCTCGTAGCGTTTTTCCGCGGTGTCGCAGGCGGTCATTATCGCGCCGAGGGCGACGGCTAAGAGGATGAGGGATTTTGTTTTTGCGTTCATTGGCTGTATGTTTTTTGACGCGGGACTTCGGGACGCGGGACGCGAGACGGGGTTTGTCCCGTGTCTCGAAGTCTCGAGTCCGACAATGCAAAAATATACAGAAAAAACGCTTGTCAAGAGGTTTTTGGGGAGCCTCCGGATTTTGTCCATGCTTTTTTGTGGTTATTCAATTTTAGTTAATTGATTATCAATAGTTTAAAAATTAGATTGGGCAAATTTTGTCCATATGGTTTTATATGAATCGCCGTGGATTTTTCGGGGCGTGGCCTGCCAGACCCCAGGTTTCTCGTCGATTCGCTCGCCATGACGGGCACAAAAAAATCCAAGACGGAGCCTTTCCAGCCTGTCTTGGATCAAAAGCAAGCGAAAGCATGGAACGGCAGGTTTAACCCTCCCAAGCCATTTGCTATATTGCTAATAATCTACAAGTTAAACACGTTTTTCCGTTTTTTTCCATTTTTGAAGACGTAAAACAATGGACATGGCAAAGCTCCGGCTCGAAATAGATGGGGCTTTGCCGTAAAAAACGAGGGTGTGCCAATTTTGACACACCCTCAAGGGAAGATTCCGCTGGACGGAACCTTAATGACCTTCGGTTATTCAAATGAGGCAATGGCCTTCTTGATGATTTCGATGGCTTCGCGCAGCTCGGCCTCGGTGATGACCAAGGGCGGGGCGAAGCGGATGATGTGCTGGTGGGTGGGCTTGGCCAGCAGGCCGAGGTCACGCATCTTGAGGCACACATCCCAAGCTTCTTTACCATCCTTGGGCTTAATGATAACGGCGTTGAGCAATCCCTTGCCGCGCACCTTTTCAATCATCGGGCTCTTGATCTTGCCGATTTCTTCACGGAAAATCTTACCCAGACGCTCAGCATTCTCCATCAAATGCTCTTCCTTGATGACCTCAAGGGCAGCGATGCTCACGCGGGCAGCAATCGGATTGCCGCCGAAGGTGGAGCCGTGCTCGCCGGGCTTGATGTTCAGCATGATGTCGTCGTCGGCCAAGACGCAGCTCACCGGCACCACACCGCCACCGAGGGCCTTGCCCAAGATGAGGATGTCGGGGCGCACGCCTTCGTGGTCGCAGGCCAGCATCTTACCCGTGCGGGCGATGCCGCATTGCACCTCGTCGGCCATGAACAGCACATTGTACTTCTTGCAGATGTCGTAGCACTTCTTCAGGTAGCCATCATCCGGCACATAGACGCCAGCCTCGCCTTGGATGGGCTCTAAAAGGAAACCGGCGATTTCGTTGCCTTCCTTGGCCAGCACTTGCTCCAGAGCATCGGGGTCGTTGTAGGGAATGCGGATGAAACCAGGCGTCATCGGGCCGTAGTTGGCATACGACTCGGGGTCGTTGCTCATCGTGATGATGGTGATGGTGCGGCCATGGAAGTTGCCTTCGCAGCACACGATCTTCACCTTGTCGTTCGGGATACCTTTCTTGACGACACCCCAGCGGCGGGCGAGCTTCAGGCCCGTCTCGTCGGCTTCGGCGCCCGAGTTCATGGGCAGCACCTTGTCGTATCCAAAGTATTCGGTCACATATTTCTCCCACACGCCGAGTGCGTCGTTATAGAAAGCGCGACTGCTGAGGGTGAGGCGCTCGGCCTGGTCGGTCATGGCCTTGATGATTTTCGGGTGGCAGTGGCCTTGGTTGACGGCGGAATAGGCCGACAGGAAGTCGAAGTATTCCTTGCCTTCGACGTCCCACACCTTGGCGCCCTTACCTTTGGCGAGGACGACCGGCAGCGGGTGATAGTTGTGGGCCCCGTATTTGGCTTCGAGGTCCATGGCTTGTTGCGATGATGTGATTTTCTCGATCATGATTGTTGATTTAAGATTTATGATTTCAAGATTTGTCTTTCTTGGGCGTTTTGCGTTTTGGATTGGAACGGCAAAAGTAAGGTTTTATTTTGAACTTTTCGCACGGCAAGCAAAATAATGTTTTACCGCCCTCACGGCAGCCCAGCCGAGAATCAAGGCCAAAACGATGCCGAGGCATCCGCAGAAGACGAGCCTGTATCGCCTCAACTGGATTTGTTGGGCCTCATTGAGCACGTCTTGGCTCTCCATCCGACTGACAAGATTCCCGACCGTTTCCTCCAACTCGCGGTTGCGGTCATACAAGTCGGCGATTTCCCTGACAAGGGCGGCTCGTTCCTCGTCGATGTCGCGGATTACCTTTTCCATATCGTCGTAACGGCCAAGCCGTGCATAGTCAAGAATGAGCGGCAGCTTCACCGAAGTGTGCATATTGGTAATACCCGACTTGTCTTCAAGATCGAAGAATCGATTCAGATACTGGAGCGATTTCCTGGCATCCCCCAAACGGGAATAGACCGTTCCCAAGCCAACACAAGCCGTCATTTGCCCTGTGAGATGCGACTCGCGCTCGGCTAATTCGAGCGCCTCGGCATAGCCTTTCAAGGCCGCTTGGTTTTCGCCTCGGTTATAGCTAATGAAAGCCATTTCGGAAAGCACCTCCGACTTCAAGATGCGCATCAAGTTTTGGTCTATCTTCTTTTTTACTTGACAATCAGCATAATACATGGATTTTTCAAAATAATGCATCGCGCTGTCATAGTTCACCATCTGGTGCGTATAGAGCGACCCAAGGTTCTTGCAGGTGTTTTGAAGGAGATAATAGTCCTCTTCGGCTTCCAACACGGGAAGGATTTCGAGATACATTTTCTTGGCCTCCAATGGCTTGCCGATTTCCGTATAGATGGTGGCAATGTTGCCGCTCGCTTGGATCGACAAAGGCAAATACCCGATGGCGTTGCAGATTTTCACCACCTTATGGTAATGGTCAAGTGCAGTGGTGATGTTGTTTTTCTTGTAGTTTATGATGGCCAAGTTGGAGTAAATGTAGGCACATGACAAACTATCGTCCAACCACTCTGCAATCGTTAAAGCCCTGTCATAGAACATATTGGAAGAGTCAATGCTGCCCAATACCAATTCATAGGTGGCCATGCTCCACAGGGCTTCAAACATATTGGCGGTGTCGGCCAAAGCCTCATTAAGCTCATAGGACTTCCTTAGATACTCTTTGGCAAGGTCGAGGTCGGCGTGATGGGCGTATTGTATGCCAAGGACATAGTTGGCTTTGGCTTCCAGATCATTCAATTCCAATGCGTTGGATTCCTTTAAGGCTTTCTCGCCCCAGTCGATGCAATCGTCAAAAGAAAGGTCGTAGAACTCCCAAGTCAGCTCAAGCATGGTCAGCACCTTCTCGCGACCTTCTTGTGTGGCAAGTACGTTTTGCAGGCTGTCCACGACACGGGTTTCCTGAGCGAATCCCGTTGCAGCCAAAAGCATGAAAAGGGATATTTTAGTCCATCGTAACATCTAACTATCAACTTTCAACTATATGAACATATTATAGCGTTGCTCATCAAAAACGGTGGTCGATTCGCCGTGGCCGGGAAACACGGTGGTGTCGTCGGGCAGGCGGAACAGCCGCTCGCGGATGCTCTTGCGCAGCTGTTCGTAGTCGCCGCCAGCAAGGTCGGTGCGCCCGATGCTGCGGCAGAAGAGCGCGTCGCCAGTGAAGACCCAACCCTCGATTTCGGCATAGAGGCTGATGCTGCCTCGGGCATGTCCGGGCGTGCAGATGACCTCAAGGGAGCTTCCCCCAACCTTGATGGGCTCGCCGTCCTTAAGATAACGGTCGGCCAACTCGATGTTGGCCTCGCCTTGTGGCCGGAAGCCGAGCCACACAGCTTGCCGTTTTGCTTGGGAAACGTCGTCGTTCACGTCAGGATGTGCCGCAACGGGGATGCCGTATTTGTTTTTGACGGCGTGGTTGCCGATGATGTGGTCGATGTGGCCGTGCGTGTTGACGACCATCATGGGCTTGAGGCGGTGGCTGTCGATGAAGCCGAAGAGCTTGTCTTCTTCGCCCGCCGTTGAACAGCCCGGGTCGATGAGGATAGATTCAAGGGTGATTTCGTCGTAAACGACAAAGGTGTTCTCCGCGAAGGGATTGAAGACGAAGGATTCGAGTTTGAGCATAATTTCTGTATGGATGCGAGACTTCGGGACACGCGACGCGATACCGAATCACGCTGTTTTCGAAGGCAAAGGTAGGCATTTTTCCGCAGCTATCCAAAAAAGGTTCGTTTTAGGCATGAAAAAAGGCCTTTGGCATCATCTCCTACCACTCCAGGCTGAAGAATCTCCTCGCCTCGCTAAGGGGCGTGTCCACCAAGTACCTCAACAACTACCTGACGTGGGTCAACGTTTTGGAAGATGTGCGCGGAGGGCTTACGCAGAAGGCCATGGCCCTGATCGACCACGCCGCGTCGGTGCTGTTTGCCGAGACCTCGGCCAACGTACCCAACAGGCCGCCTCTACCCGTTTTGGTGAAAAACCAGTCTTGAATTAAACTATAGCCTTATCATTTAAGTCCATATTTTTTCAATTTGAATACAAAAAGAGGCTATCAGTTGTCCTGATAACCTCTTTGATTTATTGTTAATCAATTGTTTGACTAATCAATACTCATCTTCGTTGAAGATTAACATTGCTGATTGATAATCAATAAATTACAATCACCATGTTCAAATTTATGTTCAGTTATTTTTTCATTAAATTATGGAATTTTCCACGAAATGAAAAATAAGTTAACCTAGGATAGCTCAGACATTTAGCATCATTTTTCATCCGAACTATTCAAATTTGTTTTTTACCTGATAACATGATATTCGTCTTCTTACAGGTAGATGAATACCGACATAAATAGACAACACTTATATCGCATTTCAATTTGCTTCCTTCTTGGAGGAGGAAGATCATTATAACTCACTCGCCAAGCTCGGCAAGTTTTTTCTTTGCTGTCCCATAGCCTTTTCTTGCGGCATTTCTAAGCCAAAGAATTGCCCTTCCCCTGTCTTGTTCGACAGGCTCACCTTCATAACTCCCTTCTAATAGAGCGTTGACAAGCAAAGCTTGTACATGCACGCTGCCGTTCTGGGCCGCTTTCATACCCCACTTGACGGCCTCGCTCAAATTCTTCTTACCAAGTCCGACACCTACTTGATCGCTCCTATAGATGAAAAAAAGGCTCTCTTGGGCGCCCACATTGTCATGCTCGGCTAAGTTCAGATAATATCTCATCATGGTTTCGCCATCGGTATCAAGATGCCTGAAACATAGACTCGAGTAAATCGTGTCCGCAATACACTTTTGCGCTCTCCAATCTCCATTGAGGGCTCGTTTCCACAAGCGGGGATAATTCCTCTGCTTGGCAAAAAAGTCTGCGTTAAAATGTTCCATCACCTCTACAATCCCAATACCTTCACCCGAAGAGATGTTGGCCAGTTTGGCGAGCCGTAGTTGGGAAACTTCACGAAAATCACACTCTTGATTTGCTAAAGTCTCGAAACATCTGGTTGCTTCCGCAAGGTCTTTCTCAACGCCTTTGCCTTCATAGTACAAAAAGGCCAAGCCATAGACCGCTTCCAAATCGCCCATGGATGCTGCTTTCTTAAAGTATTTGGCTCCATCGGTGTAATTTCCTCTCTGACACATTTTATACCCATGTATCAAGAGTTGTTTTGCCTTTGTCTTTTGGTCTAACGTGTCGTTGTTTGTTTCCATGATTGTTGTTTTTTTATGTTTAGAAATGAACTCTTTCACTAAAATGGATTATCCATATCCATTTCTGGAAAAGGTATTAAACCGTCTACTTCTTCCATATAAGGGATAGGATGAGATGGAAAAACGTCAAAGGCAAATTCATCCTCACCGTTTCTTACCCTGTTGGCTCTGTCGTGCATACCTGCCTTTTCATACCATTCGGCTGCAATGGAAAAGTCTCGCTTGATACCTATTCCCTTTTGGTAGCAAAACCCAAGTTCCGCCATAGCTTCTTTATGGCCTCTCTCTGCAGCCCTCTTGTACCACAAAAACGACTTTCTGCGACTACGCTTACCCGAACTGTCGTCTCTAAAACACTCTCCAAGACGGTACATCGCTACCTCTTCACCCCGCTTCGCCAGTTTTTCATACCATTTCACTGCTTCGCGGTGCATTTCTCTTTTCCGGTTATCCCAGTAGTAACATTG
>JAFSJF010000060.1 GCA_017439405.1 Bacteroidales bacterium | reverse complement strand
CTCAAGCGCCCTACCCTGAGACGACGGACGAGCAGCCCTCTCGAAGCCCGAAGGCCTCAGTGTCTCTATACTTGGACTTGCAGCCCATAAGGTTTACCCCAGCGGAATGTCGCCACCCGCCGCGTGAGCTCTTACCTCGCGATTTCACCCTTACCCTTTCGGGCGGTATGTTTTCTGTGGCACTGTCTGTTACACTCGCGTGTACCTTCCTGTTAAGAAGTATGGTGCTCTGTGCTGTCCCGACTTTCCTCGCGCCGGCTTTCCCGACCCGCGACAGTCTGCCTGAATCGCACTGCAAAAATACGGAATTTTTTGATACCGATTCACCAATAGCCCCAACCCTTGCGAAATCTCTCAAAAAAAATCACTTTTCGCAACCCTATAGGCCGTTTTTCCACTTCCCTGTTTCATCGTATCGTTATCTTATATGTGTAGACATTCCTTTCCGCATCCGCAATGCGCATCAAATAAACGCCTTGTGGCAAATCTGCAACGGGAATTTCATTTGTGTTGCATATGGTTTTCACCAACTGTCCAAGTTCATTGTAAACCTGTACTTTTTCAGCCTCAATGCCTTCTATCGTCACCTTTTCCTTTGCAGGATTGGGACAAACCCCAATCGTACTATTACTTTCTCCAATTCCGTCATAAACCTTGAAATAAGCCACAAGATGCAAATCCTCAATCACATCAATGCCCAAAATCTCTTCCGTCGAAACGACAACTTCATCCGACTTCCAGCAATCAAATTCAAAGCCCTGTCTTGGATATGCTCTGGCAAATGCCCTGATGTTACAACAATCTGGCTCTTGGGTGACATAAGCGTATCCCATCTGCTCGTCGGCACTTTCCACCGTTATCTGGTATGGGAAAACCGCTGTGATGTTTGTATAATTAGCCCAATATTGGTTGGTCGATTGAATGGCGAGATAATCGCATAGGGATGCACAAGGCACATAAATAGGAGTTGTATAATAGCTAAAGGTGTGTCCTCCGATAATTGGAGGCACCGTCGCTTTAATGAAAACCGATTGTAAATCATAACACATAAACGCCTGTGAATCTATAAAACTGACACAGGGCCCAATATGTACCGAAGTAAGATTGTTGTCATGGAAAGCAGCATAGCCGACATACTCAAGAGAATCGGGGAGTATCAAATCGCCTTCAATGCCGCTACTGAAAAACGCACTTTCTCCTATGGTCTTCAGACCTGTTCCCAGTTTGAGGCTTGTCAAATAATGGGTATTGAAAAACGCCCACTCTCCAATTTCAACGCACCCGTCTCCTATAACCACAGATGTAACATTGGCATCAAAAAAAGCCTGTTCGCCTATGCGAGTCACGGAATTGGGGATGACGACATCGCAAGCAAGGTCGTCAAAACAATAAAATAGTTTTGCTGGAATATACACTACATTTTCTCCAATAGTAAGTGTATTAATATTTCTATTCCTATTCCTTGACGAACCGAAAGGTGGCGAGACCACATCATTGCAATGGGTTGCGTTGTAATGTATAATCTTCAAGTTAGAACAATCAAATGCATGATATCCAATGTTTTGTACAGATTCACCTATGGTTAGCTCGTGCACGGAAACCCAAGAAAAAGCCTCGGATCCAACAATAATCACACTATCTGGAATTACAAGATGGTGCCCATATCCGTTTGTGTTGGTACCATGGAATGCATATGAACCTATTTCAACCAAAGTATTGGGCAAGGTGGCCGCACCCAAAGAATAACAACCATAAAAAGCATGTGCCCCTATTTTTGTTACTGCATAGGTGACACCTTGATATTCCACGCTATCAGGAATCGTCAAATCGCCTTGGGGCATTTCATAACCGGAATAATAGTTGTTTTGTCCGCCATCACAAGGATAAGTAACCGTTACGGAAATGCCATCGGTATTGATATTATAATAAAGTGTTTGTCCTGTTGAACATATTGCTTCAAAATCGTATGCGAAAAGCCTTGAAGCCATCATCAGCAGGAGCGTAAGCAAGGCGTACATTCTCGTTGTTTTCATAGCATCATTGTTATTATGGGGACTTCCAATTATACATGATTTACTTGTTTTCGGGTTGTCAGGATGCCGAAATCCCGCTGGGGCAAACCCCTCAACCCGCTGCAAAGTTATGTGTTTCTGTTCTATTTGACAAACTTTTTGCTCTTTTTTAATGGTTTGTGCTTTTCACAAACCGTGCTTTCCCAGCAAAATCCTCCAAAACCTCGGCTTTTGAAAAGCCCATTTCGTGACACAATTCCAGCATCCCCTCCCCCATCCGCTCGTTGATTTCGAACCAGACTTGGCCTCCATGATTCAGCTGCTTTTTTGCCAAAGCCAAAATCTGGCGATAAAAGCGCAGCGGGTCGTCGTCGGGGACGAAAAGGGCCGATTCCGGCTCCCAGTCGAGGACGTTGCGTTCCATTGCGGCGCGCTCGCTGTCGCAAACGTAGGGCGGGTTGCTCACCACCAAGCCCACGGGCTGAGCGAAAAAACCGGATGTGGGATTCAAGACATCATCTTGCACTAAAGTCACTTTGGCATCATTGCTTTCGGCATTTTCCTTGGCCATTTGCAAAGCCGCATCCGAAACATCAAAGGCTATGACTTCGGCGTTCACGAAATGCTTGGCCAAGGCAATGGCGATGCAACCCGAGCCTGTGCCGATGTCCCAGATGCGCATAGGCTTTTCTTTGGGAATCGCAGCGCAAATCTTCTGCATCAGTTCCTCCGTTTCGGGGCGCGGAATGAGTACCGCCGGCGACACCTTGATTAATAAGTCGCCGAAACGCGCCATGCCCGTCACATATTGCACCGGCTCGCCCGAAAGCAGTCGCTTCACAGCCTCCGACAATTGGTGATGCTGCAACTCGTCAATACGCAAATTAGGTTCCATCAGTTGGCGTTTCAGGCCGATGCCGAAGAGGTCTTCCAAGAGGATGCGCATCAGCTGTTCCGCCTCGCGCTGCGGGAGCTTTTCGGCCAATGCCTCGATGAAGTGGCGTTTCGTTTTTTGCAGATGATGTCCAACCATGGTTGCAAATTTTTGGCAAAACTATGGAAAAAAGTCGGGATACGGAGTGCAAGACGGCAAATCGCGCTTCTCAGGCAAGTCTTTTCGCTTCTTGAAATCCCTGTAAGTTCAACGTGGGAAACCGTCACACTCGCACTTCCCAACCCGTCGGCCACCTATCAGATTTGCTTTTGGGCCGTCTCCTTCAATGCGGAAGGCGTGTATGTCGATGACGTGACGGTAGGTGCCTTGGGTTTCGTGTCCGTGGCCGAGACGCAAACCATCGCGGCTTCCGTCTGCCCCAATCCCACCACGGGTATGGTCATGTGGAGGCAGCTGCCGATGGCGAAGTTGCCGTCTTCGATTTGTTCGGCAGGCAGGTGGTGGAGACAAGGCTTGTAGAGGGCCGCGCCGAACTCGACCTCAGTGGCTGTGCCAATGGCGTTTATGTGGCCCGCGTCATGGGCGATGCAGGCATTGCCACGCTGAAACTGGTGAAAGAGTAGCGGCACGCCAGAGAAGGGCTTCGGCCAGCCTCGTTTTCCGTCTTGTTGTACCGGCACGATGTGTGTTTCGGACTGCGGCTTGATGCCCTTGGTTCGTCTTTGCTTAATAATTTGCCTTTCTTGTTGAAGAAAAGTGCATTTTTGTTGAAATATCGTTTACGATATAATTATTATGTCTATTTTTGCATCGTGAACGATATAATTCAAGTCAACACTAATCATCAAAACACGTTAAATCATGGACAAACAGAAATCAATCAACGCGTTACAGTTCTTTGTAACCAACCTTTCGAATCAGGCATTCGGCCATAAGCTTCAGGGCAAGCTCTTTGCCGACCAGGGCTTTGAGAAACTCGGTGCCAAGTACATGGGTCACCACGACGAGGAAATGGGCTGGGTCGATAAGTTCATCGGCCGTTTGCTCGACCTCGGCGGTGAACTGAAGCACGAAAACCGCCCCGAAGGCAAGCTCTTCGACGACCCCTGCGAGTACATCAAATGCGACCTGCAAGTCTCCATCGACGGCATCAAGCTCCTGCGCAACTGCATGGACGGCATCTGCGAAGACGTCACCACTTTCGACATCTTGAAGGAATACCTGAAGGACGAGGAAGAGGACATGTACTGGAGCGAGACCCAATTAGCCCTCATCGAGAAGATTGGCTACCAAAACTGGTTAATGAAACAAATGTAAACAATGAACAAAGTTATCACCAGCGTAGTTGTCGGTCTCTTGATAACGTTGACCGCATGCGCACAAAACACACAGAAAATGGCTACGATTTATGACTTTAAAGCCCTGAACAACAAGGGCGAACAAGTGGACATGGCCCAATACAAGGGCAAGGTCCTGATGATTGTCAACACCGCCTCAAAGTGCGGTTTCACTCCCCAGTACGACGGTCTGGAGGCACTTTACAAGAAGTACCAAGACCAAGGTTTCGTCATCCTCGGCTTCCCCTGCGACCAATTCAAGCACCAAGAGCCCGGCACCGACGAGGAAATTGCCGAGTTCTGCCGCCTTAACCATGGCGTGACCTTCCCGCTGATGAAGAAAATCGACGTGTTTGGCGAGAACGCCGACCCGATCTTCAAGTATCTCACCACGCAAGTGCCCGACGAAGAAGTCACTGGTCTGAAAGACAAGGCCGTGATGAAGATGGTCGACAGTATCAGCAAGGCCGACGGTCGCGAAGCCGGCGGCGTGCGTTGGAACTTCACCAAGTTCCTCATCTCGAAGGACGGCAGCGTCATCAAGCGCTATGCGCCGACCACCACACCCGAGGAGATGGAAAAGGACATTGAAGAAATGCTCAAATGAAGCCTGAGTTTTTGTTGGAAAACCAGCTCTGCTTCAGGCTCTACACTGCTTCGCGCCTTCTCTCACAGGCCTATCATCCGCTGCTTTCGAAGCACGGATTGACCTATCCGCAGTATCTGGTGCTGCTGGTCTTGTGGGAGAAGGACGCCCAGCCGGTGAACGACATCGCCAAGCGGCTCTATTTGGAGACCAACACGGTGACTCCTTTGCTCCAACGCATGGAGAGGGAAGGAATAGTTACCCGCGAGAAAAGCAAAGAAGATGCACGGCAAATGATTGTCAAGCTGGCCAGGAAAGGGGAGGAGCTTCAGGAAAAGCTGGCCGAGGTGCCGTTCAAGGTTGGCAGCGCTGTCCTCTGCGATAGCGTCACTCCAGAAACCGTCCCCGAGCTGTTTCGGTTGCTTGACGGTATGATTGTGCAATTGAAAAACGTAGATTGATCCAAATTAAGGCAACCGACCGATGAGCAAAAACCACTAAAGATGAGGGGACTTTCCCTCATCTTGACCTTTTGTCGTACACTGGTTTTTCCTGCATGTTGTTCCGTTAATAGACGAACCTTTCGCTCATGGAGAAATAGTCGTGTTGATGCAAAAAGACCAGGAGGATTTGCTGCAACACCATCCAGAGGATGAGGGCTGGATCGTTTCACCAATTGCACGAGAAGTACGGGTTGTTATATTCTTAAATTAAGGGTACGGGGCGAAGATATTGGGGCTTAAGGCTATGGGATAAGGTTTTGTTGTTTTACTAATCCTTTGGTTTTCAGCATTACTTACTAAAAGGTGCGTGTATTGACAAAAGGTAAGTGACTGAAATTTAGTGTTTTTTGTATATTTTTGCACCGTCAAACAAAAAACGATGAACAAAAAAGAGATACAAAGCGCCACTTTCCCCGATTGCCCGATACGCAACGTGATTTCGCATATCACTGACAAATGGTCGCTCCTCGTGCTTTACACCTTGGAGCAAAAGGAAGTGCTGAGATTCAAAGACTTGTGGCGACAAATCCCAGACATCTCACAAAAAATGCTGACCTCAACGCTACGCCATCTTGAAGACGATGGCATTATCAGTCGCGAGGTGTTCACAGAAGTTCCGCCACGAGTGGAATACCAGCTCAGCGAACGCGGAAAGAGTCTCATGCCCCATTTGGATGCATTGATTTCATGGGGCATTGAACATCAGGAAAGCATCATTAACGATAGGATAAAGCACACTAAATCAAATAATTAAACTTTTCAAAAATGGAAAATACAAAGAAGAAAGTAGGTCAGTTTCAGGCGTATGAATTGAATGGATTCCGCCTGCATGTTTACAACAGCAACGATGTGATGGCCGATACCTCGTTTAT
>JAFSJF010000059.1 GCA_017439405.1 Bacteroidales bacterium | reverse complement strand
GCTCGAAGAGGAAAATTACTTCATTGTTTTCTTTGACCGTCCCAACGGGGCGGCTTGCTACCGCATTGTCGCCTGCCACCTAATTTGGCACCTTTTTGACCTATCTCGCTCTTTGGGGCAAGGATTTATAGAGGAAAGATAACAAAAAAACAGATACGTGTAGGGTTGCCACGATGTGGCAGCTACGGCAAACAATTCTCTGATAATCGTCATGAGCTTGGTGCCAATCATTCGATGACGACCTTCTGGGCCGCCGTACCTTCCTTCGCTGTGGCGACGAAGAAGTAAATTCCCGAAGAAGGATGTCGGAATTTGTATTGCAAGGTGTTGCTTTCCAATTGGTTGTATGCTTCAAGTTGGTCGATGAGCGCACCGTGCATGTCGTACACCTTGACTTCCACTTTTCCTGTCAAGCCTTCAAATCGAAGCTCCATTTGTCCATTGTTGGGGTTGGGCGCGATGCTGAAGGCAGGTCTTGTGGATGCCTGTTCGTCGATGTCGAAAAACGACGACTTGAGGTGGAAACGCCGTGTGATGTTGTGTGGCTCGCAGTGGTGGTTGTAGATGGTGCAGCTCAGTTCTACGGGGAGGTGGTCTTGCTCGGCGACATAGACCCTGCAATAGCTTCGGAAGGGCTCGTCTGCCTTCGTGAACGGCTCAATCAGCCATGAGGGTTTGCTTATGTGCCATACGCATGAGTCCCATTCGTTGAAGTGGCCGAGCGAGTCCTCCACGAAGAAGTCGTATTGGAAGGAGAAGAACTCGGTGTTGGTGATCACGGCGAGGGTGTCGCCGTTGTGGTAGAAGCCATCTTCGGCGTAGGCAATGACGGGAGTGGGCGTATATTCCAACCTCAGGTCGAGGTGGGCAATGCTGTCGCAGCCCAAGGCTGTGACGAAAGTGTGTTCGTAAGTTCCTGAAACAGTGTATATTGTATTATTCCACTCGTATTGGTTGCATTGGATTTGGGTTTCCAACGGCCCATCGATGGTGCCCGACTTGTTGAGGTGGCACACCACGGTGCTGTCGCATCCGTCGGCAGTGTCGAAGTGCAGCGTGTAGGTGCCTGATACGTTATAGGTTTCCCCGTTCCACTCGAAAGGGCCGCAAGTGATGGTGTCGAATTCATGGAATCTGTTTGCGCCCATGGTGAGGTGCATGGTGACGATGCTGTCGCAGCCTCCGGGGGCGGTGTAAGGCCACACAAAGTCGCCGGGGTGGTCGTAGGTTCTGCCGTCCCAGACGTAAACGGCCTCGCAGCAATGTTCGCTGAACTCGTGCGAGATTTGGTCGGTTACGGTGAGTGTCAGGGTGATGATGCTGTCGCAACCGTTGACCGACTCGAGGTCGCGTTGTCTGACGTAGGTTCCGGGTTCGGTATATTCGAAGCTGAATCCGTTGCCGTTGTAGGTGGCAGGCTGTCCCGTCCAGCAGCGGCTGTCGGAGATGGGGGTGTTGAAGGTAGGCCAGGCGGTAATATAGACCAGGAGGCTGTCGTGGCATTCGGGGCTGACGGGGTTGGGTTGCAGGCGGGTTAGGATGGTGTCGTTGGAAATCAGGATGCTGTCGAAGCCGTGGCCTGAATAATAGGCTCCGTGGCAGCTTTCGTCGGTCTCGACGATATATTGTTGCCTGACATCGACATACAAACCGAGCGTGTCGCTGGCGGAGGTGATGCAGCCGCCCGCATCGGCATTGACGACGAGGGTGGGGTGGAAAACCCTGCGCTCGTGATACGTGTGAGTTACGGGGTTCTCGGTGCTGGTTTGGCCGTCGCCGAAGTCCCAAAGCAATTGGTAGTTCTGGAAGTTGATGTCTGCGGAGAAGGTCACGGGTTCCTCGATGCAGTATTGATACACATCGTTGGAAAGCATGGGATGGTCGTTGACGCTGATTGTGGCCACGAGGTTGGTGGCCTTGGAGCCAACGAGATAGGCGTAGCCTTTGGCTTGGCCAAAGCCATACACATGGGCGTTGAAGCCGTTGGCGCACTGCAGGTGGTGTACGCCGTGCTCGATGACCTTCCGTGTGTAGCTGTATTCGGTGCTGCCTTCCACGTGGGTGAACACTAATGGCGAGAGATGTTCGTTGTCGAGATACACGTTGCCGATGTCGTCGGTGCGGACGACGATGTTCACATAGTGGTTGTCGAGCGAGACGTTGTTGGCGGTGAAGGTCGTGAAGGTGATTTCGTCGATGCGTTGCTCGACGGGTGCGATCCAGACCATCGAGGGGTCACCCGACTGGTCGGAGTTGTCGTAAGACGTGTTGTAAAGGAAGACGGCTGCGGGATACGTCGATTCGAGGAAGCACGAAGGTTCGCCGCCGCTCAGCATGAAGATGTATGACTGGCCGGCGTTAAGCATGGTCAGCAGTTCGCCGTTCTTGAAGATGGTGTTGTTGTTGGCTGACGAGGTAATCTTCACGTAGTCGTCGTTGCGTCCGTAGGAGCCTGTGACGACGAAGTTCTTGCCCCACGACTGTAGGGGCATGGCTTGCTCGAACACGTGGTCGCGGCTGCTGCGGCTGTTGGGGATGGCGGTCAGGGTATTGCCATTGAAGACGGCGATTTTCTTGCAGTCGCGTGCCGTCACGCGGGTGCCGCTCAGGTCGCGATTGTTGTTGGTGTAAGTGGAGCGGAATTGGAAGACTTCGCCCGCGTTGAGCGTGATACTGAACTCTTGTCCGGCAGGGTGCAGCCCGGTGAATGAATTGGCCGTCGGCGTGATGTCGATGGTGGTCTCGTCCTCGGTGGCCACAATGAGGAAAGCGCTGGTGAGGTATTGCTCAAACTCGTTGTTCCAGCCGATGTAGGTTGACTGGTCGTAGCTTTGGATTATGTAGTCGTCGGCCAAGGCTTGGATGGGGAGCACGTAGGAGGCGTCGAACGACAGGTTGGCGATGTTGGTGCAAAACACCGACACCGTGTCGGTGGTGACAATGCGAAGCCCACGCTCCAACACCCGCTCGTTGTCGCTGGTCTCCATATAAGATTGTGCCTCAAGGTCGCTGATGGTGGTGATGTTGTTGGCACTGACGGAGAATTCCTGCGACCACCCGGTGTTCGGGTTTTCGATGATGCCTGTGCAGTCGCGCTCGCCGCTGACCAATACTTGCGTCAGCACCCAGTTGCCGTCATTGGTCTTGTAGCCGTTGCCCATGAACGACACCCAAAACTCGGTGCCTTGCGTTGAGACGTCTTGCGAGAACGCCGAAGGCAAGGCAGCGAAGCAGGCAAAAACCAACGAAAATAGAATCCGGACATGCTTCATGATGATATGGTTTAACGATGGTGATTATGCAAGCACAATGTCCCAACAACCGCCCAACTCCCAACTCTAAACTCTAAACTCAATCATACTCTCCCCACTTCATGCACGCTCCTTGCAGTTGCTTCTTGAGGGGCAGCATGATGGTCAGCGAGGCGTGGGCGTCTGAGCTGAATCGCAGGTAGTTGAACTCGTTGTTGGTCACTTCCCCTTTCATGAAGGTCGGGATGCCGTTCATGTTGGCCGAAACGTCGAACTTGACCAGGAAATAGTAGTTGCCCGCATTGATTCTGAACAGGGAGCCGATACCGAGGGTGAGGCCTACGTTAAGGTTGCGGTAGGTGGATGAGTTGAATTCCACCGTGTTGTTGCTCGATGAGATGATGGTCGAGTCTTGCATGTACACTGTCTTGTGGGTCATCGTGGCCAGCGAGTCGTTGGGAATGATGTAGGAGACGCGGGGCGCCACGTATGCGTAGGGCATGATGTTCTTCGAGCCGCCGAGGGTAAGGTAGTACGTGATGGGAAGGTAGGCTTCGATGGTGCGATAACGGGCGGAGAAGTATTTCTCCCGCCGGATGAAGTTGATGTTGTCGCCAGTCCAACCATACGGGAAATGGTCATCGACAAAGCCCAAGAGCATGTTGTGTTGGGCGTAAACGACATTGAGCCCGACCGACAGGTTGCTCTTGACCATCCGCTCTACGGCGATGCCGCCGAAGTAGCCTATGCTGCTGCCGAGGGTGTCGAAAACCTTAGGGGTGTAGTTCTTCAGGCTCCAGTCGGAGGCCTCGGGGCTGTGGAAGTGGAGCCAGGTGGTGAAGTTGCCTCCGCCCACAAGGCCGACGTTCCAGAGCGCGTTGCTCGATTGGTTGCGGTCGCGTGGCGAGATCAAGGGTTTCCTGAACTGCTGTGCCGTAGCGGTGAAGGTGAGAAGGGCAAATGCCGAAACGAGCAAGAATCTTGCTGTTATGGATGAATGGTGTTTCATTGGCTTGTGAATATGGAATGTTGTTGAAAAGAGTTGTGTTTCTGTTGGTTAGAACGAGGATTCGTAGTGGAAGCTGCCGTTGGGGAAATCATAGATGAACATGTCGTGGATGGCAGGGAGATAGTAGAGTTGGCCTATGCGGGGCGACTGCTCGCTGTAGCCTTCTACTCGCATCCCCATGCGGAAGTCGGCGATGCCTTGTGGCGTGACCCTTCCTGTGATGATGATGCTTTCTTTCCTTTGCACGGAATAGTCGCTGATGTAGTTCGACAGCGATTCGTCGGGTTCCATGCGCTTTTTGCAGGTTTGGCGGTAATAGACGGTGAATCCGTCCCCGTCTCCCATGATGTAGATGCTGTCTGTGGCGGCTGCGTTCTCAAACATATAGTATCCCATGCCGTAGGAGATGTCGCCGTAGGCACGTTCGTATTGGCATTCGTCGGCTATGCCTCGGTGTTGGCCGATGAAACGATAGGAGAACTTGTTGGAGAAGTATTGCGAATCCAAGAGGAAATAGGAGGTCGTGGTGTCGTCGATGTTGTGGATGAACCGTGCCAAGCGGAGACTGTCTGCACTGAAGCATGTGTCGATTCGCGGCGGGTTGTCGCCGAAGTGGAGGTAAGGTCCCATGACGGAGATAAGATCGGCGGGCATCACCTCGTCGATGGGCGGGATCACCTGTATGGCATAGTCCAAGCCGAAACGGGCCTCGAAACGGCAGTTTTGCATCCCTTCCCTAACCACGAACTTGTAGGAAGGGTTGGTGGAGACCTCCTTGCCATTCTGAAGCCAATTAATAAAGGTGTATCCGTTGGTGACCGTGGCGGTCAAGACGAGCGAGTCGCCCACAGTCAGGCTTTCGGGCAGGGGACTGATGGTTGTGGTCTGGTGAATCGAGTCGCCAATGGTTGTCAATCGCTCAAGGGTGAATTGGCTTGCCCCCGCGACTGGATTGGCTACTACGGTGAACTTGTCGGAGGGCTTCTCCTTGCTGCACGAGGCGGACAAAAGGGCCGCAAGGCCGGATAGCAGCAGGAATCGAATGGTTTTGCTCATGGGTTGAAAAGCGTTTTTTGTTGTTGGTTAGTAAATGATGACAACCTTTCGGGTGATCAGTCGGTCGTCGTTTGAAAAAGTGAAATAGTATATGCCTTGGGCGTTGTGCTTTATGGCATAGTCGTAGCTGTAGAGGCTTGCGTTGTCATAGGTCTCGAAGGCGTCGATTTGGCTTCCCGTCATGTCGAACACTCGGACGGCGGTGCGGCCTTCCATGTTCTCGAATCGGATGCGCATCAGGCCATTGTTGGGGTTGGGGGCGATGCTCACGTCGGCTTTGGCATCTTCATGCTCGTCAATGTCCAGGAACGACGACTTGAGGTAGAACTGCCGCGTCTGGCTGTCGCAGTCGTTTTTCGTGGTTGCCGTCAGGACGACATGTCGGTCGTCGCGGTCGGCCACGTAAACGGTGCATTGGCTCTCAAACAAGCCCGCCGCGTTTCTTGTAGGTATGGAGTCGAACTCGATGGTCCACGACGGCTTGCTGATGGTCCAAACACAGCTTTGCCATTCGCTCTCGGAATGTATCGTCTCGACGACCTTGAAATGGTATTGGAACGAGAAGAACTCCGTGTTGGTCACCACGGCGAGGGTGTCGAGATAGGGGCCGAACACGATGGCGTTCTCGTCGGTGCATTGGATGGGGCTGGGTTGTGGCGAGTAGTGCATGTTCTCGACAGTGACCAACATGGCGCTGTCGCAGCCGCTGACGGTTTCGCCATAGAAGGGGTAGGTGCCGTTCTGTTCCAGATAATAGGTGGTGTCGAACCAGTTGAAGGCGATGGCGTCGCACTTGCTGCTGAACGACTGGGTGGCGTTGGTGTGCGCATGGTTCACGGTGAGGTTCAGCCTGACGATGCTGTCGCAGCCGTTCAGGTTGGTGTAGGTCCTTTGGTAGAGGCCCGTAGCTTCATAGTTGTTGCCTTGGTGGCCTGTTTCGGTGTAGGTGTGGCCTTGCGGGTCCCAAACGAATTGGTCGCACACGGTCTCATGGATGTCTTTTTCGTCGTTGGCTAACACGGTGATGCTGACGATAGCCTCTTGCGTGACGATGCCGTCGCTCACTTGGCAGGTGTAGGTGGTGGTGCCAATGGGTGGCGAGGCCACGGGGTTCTGTGCGGTGGGGTTGCTGAGGCTCGAAGTGGGCGTCCAGCTATAGGTGTAGTTGCCCGTTCCGCCCATGGGTAGGGCGTGGAGCGTGGTCGATTCGTTCTCGCACAGTTGGTTCTGTTCGGCGTAGGCCGAAGCGGTCAGGTTGGATCCTTCCATGCTGACGGCCACCTGCGTGGTGCTGGTGCAGCCGCCTTCCGTGTTGGTGACGGTAAGGGTATAGACCTGTGTCGCTTGCAGCGGCACGGTTTGGGTGGTTTGGCTGTTGGGGTTGGTGACCATGTTGGCAGGCTCCCAGTGGTAGGTGAACGTGCCCGATGTGCCTGCTTCGCCGGTGAGGGTGGAAGTGCCGTCGTAGATGACAACGGTGGGATTGGCGTTAGCCGAAGGCTCCGGTACGACGTAAACGGTCACGGTTTGCGAGGTTTCGCCCGGACAGGAACCGTCTTCCGCCGAAACGGTGAGTGTCACTTGATAGTTGCCGGCTTGTTCATAGACATGGCTGACGTCTTGTCCGCTCGCTGTCTGCCCGTCACCGAAGTCCCAGTCGTAGTGGGCCACGTTTTGGCCGGTGGCCACGCCGTTGAACTGGGTAGGCTCGCCTTGGCATACGGAAGTGGCCGTGAAACTCGGTGAGGCCTGTTGGTAAATCTCCACCACTGTGGTGGCATTGTTCGACTGGGTGCCGATGGTGATGGTGCAAACATAGTCGCCGGCCATGGCGAGGGTGCAGTCGGATATGACGGGGTTTTGCTCGGTGGAGGCGAAGCCATTTGGCCCTGCCCAGCTATAGGTTGCACCAGGCAAGCCGTTGGCACTCAAGTGGATGGTCTCGCCTTCGCAATAAGGGCCGTCGTTGGCCACCAACGGGGGCAGGATGTTGCAGTCGGTGGTGCCGGTGCCGATGTTCTCAAACGCGATGTTGCATGGATCGTTGGAATAGTTGGTGATAAGCAGGATGTAGTATTGTCCGTGCTGGGCGTTGTTGATGTGGCAGTATTCGTTGGCCGACGTGCTGTAGCCGCAGTCCACGATGTTGCTGCAGGCCAGCTGGTCGCAGGCCGTGGCGATGTCGGAGAAAGGCCCCCAGCAGTCGAAATCGATATCGACCTGTGGAGTGCTGTGCATGAAGATGTTGAGGTCGCCCGGCTCGTCGATTCTCATGTAATAGAAAGCCGGATTGGGTGCCGTGCTGAGGCAGTTCGACGACTGTCCCGGAGTGCCTGAGCATGCGTAGGGATCCGAGCATGAAGAGTTGTAGTTGGGGCCGCAGGGAGAGCCGGAGTCCACGCCAGCAGGGAATTGGTAGAGGCCGTTGTCGGTGCAGAAGGGGAAAGCCGTCTCGCAGGTGGCATTGTCGGCTCTCACGCCTCCGGTGAAGTCGGCATAAAGCATCTCGATCAGTTCGTCGTCAATCTCTTGCCGCCATTCCACGAACAAGCGACCGCGCTCCTCTTTGTCGAATAGGCTGAACTCGTTGCGCAGCTCGAAGAGGGCGTGTTCATAGAAGAAGTCGAAGTCGGAGAGATTGTCGTCGGCATCGCTGCTAACATATACATCCACGACATCGGGCAATGTCTCGCTCTTGTAGCAGTAATAGCCTTGGTTGAGGATGGCGCGAAGGATGAACACCCTTTCTTCGATGGTATTTATGTCACTGACGTTGAGTTCCGAAACCTTGATTTGTCTCGGCTGTTGGGCTTGTATGGCCAACGGCAGGGCGAGCAAGGCCAAATAAAGTGCCGCGGCTTTTGCGAATCGTAATGGCATGGCTTGTTTTTTTAGTGGATGATGACAACTTTCTTGGTGAACATTCGGTTTTCGTTGATGAAGACGAAGAAGTAGATCCCTTCGGCATAGCGTTTCATGTTGTAGTCGTAGCTGTGGTGGCTTGTGCTGACTGTGGTCTCGAAGGCGTCAATTTGGTTTCCGGTCATGTCGAACACCTTGACAGACGTGCGCCCCTGCATGTTCTCGAAGTCGATGTGCATCTTTCCGCTATTGGGGTTGGGGACAATGGTGATGCTGGAGTTAGGCAGGGTATCCTCGTCGATGTCCAAGAAAGACGACTTGAGGTAGAACTTGCGCTGTTTGGTGCCGCACTCGTTGCTGATGGTGGCCGTCAGAACGACATAGTCGGATTGGCGGTCGGCAACATATACGGTGCATCGGCTGTACGACTTCCCGTTGGACGAGACTTGTGGCGTCGGGTCGAATTCAATGGTCCACGACGGCTTGGTGATGTCCCAAGTGCATTGGTCCCAAACGCATTCGCGATTGTCTTCCTCTACGAAGAAGGAATATTGGAACGAGAAGAATTCCGTGTTGGTGACCACGGCAATGGTGTCGGCATCGGCTCCTGGAGGGCCGAAGACGACGGCAGAGGCGTCGGAGCATTGGATCTTTTTCGGATTGGGAGTGTATTTCATGTTCTCGATGTAGTATGTCTGCTCGCGATAGCAGCCTTCATCGGTGACCCCAGTGAAGGTAAATGCCGTATTCACGGTGAAGGTGGTGTCTTGCCCGAACCATGGGACGCGGGCATAGTCGCATGAGTCGCTGATGTGGACGTCGGGCAGGAGCGACTGCGTGTTGATGGTCAGGTTCAGTTGATAGACCTGTTCGCAGGGGAATGGATACAGGGAAACAGAGTGGTAATATTCGCCTGATTGCGTGAAGGTTTGGTTAGTCCTTGGCCAAGTGTAGCTGTCGCAGGTGACCACTTCTTCAACAATCGTTTCGGGAACTTGCTGGAAATGCAAGTCGAGGCGGAAGATGCCGTCGCAGTTGGCGGTGTGTAGCGTGTCGATGTACATGCCGTCTTCGTTGAAGGTGAAGGAGGTGGAGGCTTCGGGGATAATCCATTCGAACGAAGGTGTGGTTGTGTAGCACACGTATTCGGTTTGCACGGGTGGCATGTAGTATTCGCTCACTTCAATGTCAACGAACACGGTGCTGTCGCAGCCGTGGATGTCTTCGAGGTGGAAGACGTGAAGGCCTTCGTAGAGCGGGATTTGGTTGGGATCCTGGTCATAATAATAAGGTAGTTGTTCAGGACAAAGTGTTACCGGATGGTCTGCGATATCGTTTTCCGGCCACACGGTCAAGTCAAGTCTTACGATGCTGTCGCAGCCGTGGATGGTTTGCAGAGTGGTTGAGGTTTGGGTGGAGGAAGTGTAGATGGTGCCGAAGAAGTTGTAGCTTTCGCCTTGGCACATGGTGTGGGTGATGGTGGTCTCGTCGAAAGTGGGGTAGTGGTGCAGGTGCAGCGTGATGGTCTTTTCGCAGCCTTGCGCCGTGGTGGTGTGGTAGTCATAGTCGCCTTCGGCGCTGCAGGTCAGTCCGTTCCACAGGTACGTCTCGTCGGGGCAGATGTAGTGATCTTCTTCCTCGTATTCGGGATAGTTGACGGTTACGGTGACGTTCACACTTTGCGTGGTTTGGCCGTCGCCGACGGTGCAGGTGTAGGTGGTGGTTTGTGCCGGTGTGGCTATCGGGTTGTAGATGTTGGGGTTGCTGAGGCCGGTGGTGGGTGTCCAGGAGTAGGTGAAGTTGCCCGTTCCGCCTCCGGCGTTGGCTACCAATTGTGTGCTCTCACCTTCGCAGACGCTGCCGGGAGTGGCGTTGGCCGTAACGGTCATCGCACTGCCGCTGATGTGGATGGTCACTTCGTCGGTCGCGGTGCATTCTCCCTGCGGGTTGGTGACGGTGAGGGTATAGGTCTGGTCTTGTGTGAGGACCACGGTTTGCGTGTTTTGGGCGTTGGGGTTGGCCACCATGTTGGCGGGTTCCCAGTGGAAGTTGAAGATGCCGGCTCCGCCCGACCCGCTCAGTTGGGCCGTGCTGCCGTAGGGGATGGTTTGGTCGGCGCCTGCATCGGCGTCAGGCAAGGCGATGACGGTGACGCTTTGCGTGACCTCCCCGGGGCATGAGCCGTTGGGCGAAGAGGCGGTGAGGGTCACTTGATAGGCTCCAGCTTGGGCGTAGGTATGGCTCGTGTTTTGGCCAGTGCCAGTTTGGCCGTCGCCGAAATTCCATTGGTAGTTGGTGATGTTTTGTCCTCCTGTGGCAGAACCCGTGAATTGGGTGGGGCTGCCTTGGCAGACCGTGGTGTAGTCAAAACTCACGGTTGGCAATGCGCTGACAGTGACGGTCTTTGTGGTCTCATTGGTGCAATGGCCGTTGCCGCAAGCCACGGTGAGGGTCACTTGATAGGTTCCAGGGTTGGCGTATGTGTGCGAAGGGTTGCTCATGGTCGAGGTCTGTCCGTCGCCAAAGTTCCAAAGGTAGCTGTTGATTTGCTGCCCTGTTGGATTCGTGGTGCTGGTGCTGGTGAACTGAGTGGCTTCGCCTACGCAAACGGTGGTGAAGGTGAAGTTGGCCGTCGGTTGGGGATAGATGACGACTTCGGTGAATGCTGAGGTCGTTTGGCTGCCGACGGTGGTGACGCAGGTGTAGGTGCCGGCCATGTTCATGGTGCAGTTCGGGCGAATGGGGTTCTGCTGGGTGGAGGTGAACCCGCCAGGCCCCGTCCAGCTGTAGGTGGCGCCGTCTTGCGCATTGACGTTCAGTTGGATGGTTTCGCCGACGCAATAAGGGCCGTCGTTGGTGGCCACGCCAGGCATTATGCCACAGTCGGTCTCGCCATCGCCTGCATATTTTTGGAAAGTAATGTTGCCACTGCTTCCGCTGTAGTTGGTGATTAGAAGGATGAAATATTGTCCTACTTGTCCGTTCACGACGTGAGCGTATTCAATATGTTGAGCATCGAAACTACAGTCATGAAGGTTGCCGTATGGATAGTTGGCGTTGCTTGATGTGTTGCTCGGGCAACTGCTGCAAGTTGCCGTTAGCATACCCGTTTGCCCCGCCTGTGTCGGGCATGGGTCGGTCTCGTTGGCGAAAGGTCCCCAAAGGGCGAAGTCAACGTCGAAGGATGCTTGAAGCTTGATGGTGATGTTGCCCGCAACGCCAATTCTCATGTAGTACCAGAAGGAATGTTTGGTCGTGGGTGAACTGCCTAGGCATCCGTAGTTTGGCCCCGACCATGAATAACCGCTATTGTTCGCCGGAAAATCATAGACATCGGAAGTACAGAAAGGCTCTGCATCCATGCAATGATTGGCGCGGTCGAGATGGTCGGAAACCAAGAAGTTATAGTAGTCGTTACTGATATTGGCTGCCCATGAGTTGAAGATTTCCGCAAATTCCTCTTTAGGTAGCGATGCAGCTTCTTCGTATTCTTCTCTAAGCGTCATTCGAAGATAGTCAAATTCGGCATAAATCGGGATGTCAGCATTATTGCTGTTGGGCCTGATGAACAATTCCCCAGGGTTTTCCGTTGGGTTGCAAATCCAAATGTCGCTCGTTGCAAGTGCAGAAGCCAACTGAACGCGTTCCTCCACGCTTTCGATTCCGAAAACGTTGAATAGGAATCCGTTTTCATAATCCCTGATCTGGATTTGTTGGGTTTCATTGGTGTCGTGGCTTGACACGTAATCCTGAGCCCAAATCCTTGCAGGAATGACCGACAGTATTAGGGCAAGCATAACCATCTTGGCTGATCTGTTCATTGTGTTTGTAATTTGTTGTTTGTCAATATGATATATAATTCTTTCGTTGTTTTTTGGCAAATACTTGCCTGTTTTTCAACCGACAAATATAGGAAAAATCCATAATAACAACGCGAGAATGAGAAAAAAATGATAAAATCTGTAGTTTTCCACAATCTTTTGTTTCCAAGACAAGAACAAAGAGCCGCACAAACTGACGGCTCTTTGTCGTTCAAACCAGTCCTGTAGGGACGGCATATCAACATGCGGGCGACGTGAGTCCCTGCATCTACGGACGAGGTATCCGCGACCCCGGTAGGCCTCCCCCTTTTAAGGGGGTGCCCGATAGGGCGGGGGGTTAAACCACTCCCGTAAATCCCATGAACGCCATAGCCAAAATGCCGGCGATAATCAGGGCGATGGGGGTGCCTTTCATGCCCTTGGGGGCTTCCATCAGATCAACATGCTCGCGGATGCCCGCAAACAGCACCAAGGCCAAGGCAAAGCCCAAGGCAATGCCGACGGCATACACCACCGACTCGCCAAGGCTCAGCATGTGGGCCACGCCGCCATAGTTGAACTCCTTCGTGACCACGGTCAGCGAAACGCCAAGCACGGCGCAATTCGTGGTAATCAGCGGCAGGAACACGCCCAAGGCGGTATAGAGCGACGGGCTGATCTTCTTCAGGATGATCTCTACCATCTGCACCAAGGCAGCGATGATGAGGATGAAGGCGATGGTCTGCATGAACTTGTCCAAGCCCAAGGGAATGAGGATGTATTGGTTCACGAGCCATGTGACAAGCGTGGCCAAGGTCAGCACGAAGATGACGGCCGCGCCCATACCCAAGGCTGTGGAGGTCTTCTTGGACGTACCCAAGAAGGGGCAGATGCCCAAGAACTGGCTGAAAATCACATTATTGACCAAGATGGTCGAAAGTATGATGATGAGGTATTTCATGGCTTAATGACTTTCTTTTTTGAATTGGTTGACGATAGCGATAAGGAAGCCGAGGCAGATGAACGCGCCCGGAGGCAGGATGAAGAGCAGGATGTTGGCCGTCTCGGGCAGGATGCGCAAGCCGAAGACGGAACCGCTGCCAAGGAACTCGCGGACGCAGCCCAGCACGGTCAGGGCCAAGGTGAAGCCCAAGCCCATGCCGGCACCGTCGAGGATTGAAGGCCACACGGGGTTCTTCGAGGCGAAGGCTTCGGCGCGACCGAGCACGATGCAGTTCACCACGATAAGCGGGATGAACAGGCCGAGGGTCTCGTAGATGTCGGGGACGTAGGCCTGCATGACGAGTTGCACGATGGTCACGAACGAGGCGATGACCACGATGAAGCAGGGGATGCGCACCTTGTCGGGGATGAAGTTCTTGAGCAAGGAAATCACCAAGTTCGACATGATGAGGACGAAGGTGGTGGCCAAGCCCATCGACATGCCGTTGATGGCGCTGGTGGTGGTGGCCAAGGTCGGGCAGCAGCCCAACAGCAGCACCAAGATCGGGTTCTCCTTGATGAGACCCTTCGTAAAGGTTTTCAGGTTGTTACTCATTGCGCGTTTCCTCCTTTCATGAATTCTGCCTTGTGGGCCGCAAAGCCGTCGCAAGCCAACTTCACGGCACCGCTGAAGGCGCGTGAGCTGATGGTGGCGGCAGTGATGGCGTCCACGTCGCCGCCGTCTTTCTTGACGGACAGCTTGTAGCCGTTATTGGGGTTCTTGCCGTTGAATTGGTCTTTGAATTTCGGTTGCACCATATTCGCGCCCAAGCCTGGCGTTTCGCTTTGCGAGAGCACCGAGACAGCGTTGATAGTGCCGTCGGCCAAGATGCCGGCCATCAGCTCGATGCGGCCGCTGAAGCCTGCGTTCGAGTAGGTCTTCACGGCAGCGCCGATGAGGTTGTTCTGGGCATCGTAGGCGCAGTTGTAGGTCAGGTCGTCGATGGTCGTTTCCTCGATGTGGTCGATGGGCGTGCCGCAGTCGAGCACCGCTTCGATGGCGGCTTGGTTTTTCTTCAAGTCGACTTCAGCGATGGCGTCTTTGGTCATGCCATAGACGAGGCCGAGAAGTCCGCCCGAAATCGCCGTGATGACGAGCAAGGCGATGAGCATGTTTCCTAATGTAGAAGGTTTCTTTGCCATGGCGTTTACTTTTTAGCGGGTTTGACGACTCCGAAAACTTGCGGCTTGAAGGCCTTGTTGATGAGCGGTGTGAAAGCGTTCATGATCAGGATGGCGAACGAAACGCCTTCGGGATAGGCTCCCCAAAGACGAATCACCACCGTAATTAAGCCAACACCGACACCAAATAGTATCTTGCCTTGCGTGGTCATAGGTGTGGTCACCATATCGGTCGCCATGAAGAAGGCACCGAGGATGAGACCTCCATAGACGAGATGGTACCAAGGCGCGATGTAATTGGTCGGATTGACCAAGTAGCAGATGCCGGTGAAGACAAACACGGTGAGCAGAATGCTCAGCGGCGTCCAAATGTCGATGACCTTGCGGCAGATGAGGTAGATGGCGCCGAGCAGCAGGGCAATGGCGCAAATCTCGCCGAAGGCGCCGCCACGGTTGCCGAGCACCATGTCGACGAACTGCATGTGGTCCATTTGTTGGATGGTCTCCACGCCTGACTCTTTCAATATGCCGAGCGGGGTGGGACCCGTGACGGCATCGGCGAAGAAGCCTTTCTCGAAGATGGGCTGTGCTTGCGGCCAGGTGGTCATGGCAGTCGGGAACGACACGAGCATGAACACGCGGCCTACCAAGGCGGGGTTGAAGGGGTTCTTGCCCAAACCGCCGAAGGCCATCTTGCCCACGCCGATGGCGATGACGCTGCCCACGATGACCATCCAAATGGGAAGGTTGGCGGGCACGTTGAAGGCAAGGAGCAATCCCGTCAGCGCGGCTGAGCCGTCGTTGATGGTCAAAGGCCCTTTGATGAGGAATTTCTGGATGAGCCATTCGGTCAGCATGCAGGCCGCCACCGAAACGATGGTGAGGCGCAACGCATACCAGCCGAAATAGTAAATGGCCACAAGCAAGGCCGGAACGAGCGCGAGAATCACGCGATACATGATCTTCTGCGTGTTTTCCGAGGAATGCACATGCGGCGAACCGGATATTGTGTATTTATTCATTGTTGAAATGTTTTTTTCGAGTTGTTCAGTTAATCAGTTGTTTAGTTGTTCAGTTATTCGTTTGTTTCAACTGAATAACTGAACAACTGCAAACTACAAACTATTTTTGGTTTCGGGCGCGGATGATGGCGCCGGTCTTGGCCTTGCCATAACGGATGTAGTCGAGCAGCGGGATGTTGGCGGGGCAGGTGAACTCGCACGAACCACATTCGATGCAGTCCATGATGTGGTTCTTCTCCGTCTCGTCGAAATCGTTGTGCTTGGCAATCTTGTGGAGCAGGAACGGCTGCAAGCCCATCGGGCAGGCACCGGCGCAGCGACCGCAGCGGATGCAGTTGGTCTGGCGACGGTCTTGGGCCTCGTTGAGGGTCATCAGCAGGATGCCCGAGGTGCCTTTGATGCATGGGAAATTGGTGACCGACACGCTCTTGCCCATCATCGGGCCGCCGTTGATGACGTCCGTGATGCCTTCGGGCAGACCGCCGGCTGCCTCGATGAGGAGGTCGGCAGGCGTACCGAAACGCACGCGGAAGTTGCCAGGTTTCTTGACCGACTTGCCCGTGACGGTGACGATGCGCTCAATCAAAGGCTTGTTCTTCTGCACGGCTTCGTAGATGGCGTAGGTCGAGGCCACGTTGACCACGACGCAGCCCGTCTCGATGGGCAGCTTGCCCGACGGCACCTCGCGACCTGTGACGGCCTTGATGAGTTGCTTTTCGCCGCCTTGCGGATATTTGGTTTTCAGCGGCTGCACCTCGATGCCTTTGTAGAGGTCGCGGTGCTCGTTGATGGTCTTGTCCAAAAGCTCGATGGCTTCTTGCTTGTTGGTCTCGATGCCGATGATGCCTTTGTCGGTGCCCACGGCTTTCATCAAGATTTTCACGCCCACGAGGAACTCTTGCGTTTTCTCCAACAGCAAGCGGAAGTCGCAGGTGAGGTAAGGCTCGCATTCGGCGGCATTAATAATAATGTATTCGGCTTTCTTGCCTTCGGGCACCATCAGCTTGACGTGGGTGGGGAAGGTGGCGCCGCCCATGCCGACGATGCCGCAGTCTTTCACGCGGTCGATGATTTGCTTGGAGTCCAACTTGATGTCGGTCAGCAGTTCGTCGGTGACGAGGATGCCTTCAGCCCATTCGTCTTTGTCCTCCACGTTGATGAAGACGGCGGGTTTGTAGTAGCCCGTGTGGTCCATCACGACGTCGACTTTGGCGACGGTGCCCGTGGCAGGCGAGTGGACGTTGGCCGAGACGAAGCCCTTGGCCGTGCCGATGAGCTGTCCCGTCAGCACGCGGTCGCCTTTGTTGACGATGCAGTCGGCCGGTGCGCCAAGGCATTGTCCGAGCGGGACGATAATCTGCTTGGGCATCGGGAAGTCTTGTATGGGCTGGTTGGCCGAGAGTTTGTTCTCTTCGGGATGTACGCCGCCCTTGCTAAAAGTCTTTATCGGGTTCATGCTGTGACGGTGTTTTCGGGTTTGACTTCTTTTACTGGGTTCGCAGTCGTCTCGACTGCCTCATGCCCAACTGCCGCCGGTTTAATGGCATGCTCTGCGCCTTGCAGCGGCTTCGGGGCTTCGGTCTTCGGCTCGGGGAAGTTGACGGCGTGGATACTGCCGCGCGGGCACACCTTCACGCACTTTCCGCAGGCCTTGCACTTGGCCGGGTCGATGTAGGCGAGGTTGCCGCGCATTTCGATGGCCTCGAAGGGGCATTCCTTCAGGCACTTCTGGCAGCCGATGCAGCCCACCGAGCAGTTCTTCATCACGAGCGCACCCTTGTCGGTGTTCACGCAGCAGACATAGACGCGGCGGTCTTTCTTGCCACGCGGACGCACTTCGATGATGCCACGCGGGCAGGTCTTGGCGCACACGCCGCAGCCCACGCACTTGTCGGGATCGACGACGGGCAGGCCCGTCTCCTTGTCGATGTGGAGCGCGTCGAAGTTGCACTTCTTCACGCAGTCGCCGAGGCCGAGGCAGCCTTTCGAGCAGCCGCCTTCGCCGGCGTAGAGCGTGGTGGCGAAAGCGCAGATGTCGGCACCTTCGTAATGCACCTTCGAGGGCGAGTTCTGGCAGCTGCCGTTGCAGCGCACCACGGCAATCTTAGGCTCGAAGGCGGCGGCGGTCAGACCGAGCACGGCGGCCACCTTGCCCATGTCGGTGCCGGGGCAGGCTAATCCGTCGATGTTGCCTTTCTCGGCGGCCTGCTTCACGCAGGCTTCGGCCAAGGCACGGCAGCCCGCGAAGCCGCAACCGCCGCAGTTGGCGCCGGGCAAGCAGGCTTCCGCTTCGTCAATCAGTGGGTTCTCCTCGACCTTGAACTTCTGTGCCACGAAGTACAGAACCACGGCGAGCACGCCGCCCAAGATTCCGAGAACCGCTAAGGAAATTAGATAAGTGTTACTCATTTAGTATGGAATTTTGAGTTTGTTTTCGATTTTAGATTCTGCAAAGATACGGAATCCGTTTTTTTCGGCAAAGGAAAAATTTCCAGTTTTTTTGAAATCGTTTCATAGGCTATCCGCCAAGCCGTTGCAGATACATTCTGAAAACCACATCGGGAACGGAGTATTTTCCTTCGTTCATCGTGATGAGGTCCATTTCGAGCAGCTTTTTGATGGCAGCCTGCACGGCACTCGCCGAAGCCAAGCTGTGACGGCGGATGAATTGCTGCCCCATCACTTTTTCGGCCTCGCCTTCAACGGCAATGGCAAACAGCACTTCTTTGTGTCGGTCGGGGAGGAGCGACAGAAGTTGCCGGTATCCGTCGCTTTGTTCTTCGACCATGCCTTCTATGATGATGGGTAAAAGCTCAATCGAACATGATTCACCTTTGTCGGTTTGTTCAAACAGTTCATGAAGCGTCTTTTGCACATAGTAGGTGTTGCTCCCCATAATGCGATAGGCTTGTTCAATGACCGAAGGCTCGATTTTTTTGGAGAATTGGCCGAACCAGTAAGTCGCGAAGGCGATGTACTCTTGCAATTCGATGGGGCGGAGAACGAGCATGGACGTGCTGTTGTAGAACGGATGTGCGTACGACTGGAACATTTCTGTGAGCAAGTGGCGCGAGCTTCCCGAAAAGACGAAGTTGGCATTGCCGAGATGCTGGATGTGGCCGCGCAACAAGGCTTCAACGTTTTTCTCAGGATAGTTGGCGATTTGCTGGAACTCGTCGAAGCAGACGATGCAGGGCTTGTCGGCTTGTTCCAAAGCCGAAAAGATTTCGTCCAGCGTGTATTCCGGATTGCGCACGTCGCCGAGCGAAAGGCTGAACTTGGGCAGGTTGGTGACCGCGTCGAAACCGAGGTTGGCATTGACCGACCTCAAGGCTTGCGCAAACATGAGCATCATTTTCTGGCTCTTGGTCTTCAGCGTGTTAAACACCTGTTTCCCAAAGGTGTAGGTGAACTCGCGCAAGCTCGTCGTATGGTAAATGTCGATGTAAAAGCAATAATAATCGGAGCACAATGGCTCTTGGGCATAGCAGAATTGGATGAGTTTCGACTTGCCCATGCGCCGTGGCGACATCAAGCAGATGTTCTCGCCGTTGGTGAGCATTTGGACGATGTTTTGGCTCTCTTTTTTCCTGTCGCAAAAATATTCGGTCGGGATTTCGCCGTTGATGATGAAAGGATTCGTTATCATAACACGTTGGTTTTGCGGCAAAGATACAAATATTATACAAAATACATTACAATTTTATAGATTTTTTATTATACAATTTCTATAAAATTTCAAAAACTAACTTAATAAATTGTTATTCAATTATATACAAAAATTTCTTCTTGAGTTTATCCCGTCGCAGATACAATATAATATAATAAGGTATCAGCGCGACGATGGCGATGAGGGCCGCGAGGCCTTCGTTCATTCCAAGGCCGAGGCAGGCGAACAGCACCGCCAAAAGCAGCACAATAGGGATGAGATAAGCCAGCACCGCCGCCTTGTTGCCCTGCCCGACAGCCATCTTCACGTTCACGCTCTGGTGCAATCTGAAGTCTCTGTCTTTTGGGCGTGGCACGGTAAGGATTTTCTCGGCTTGTTCGCCCATGCCGCAGGCGCTCTTGGCGTGGCAGGCCGCGCAGGCGCTCTGCGCCAATATCTTGATTTCCAGCTCGTCGTCGGTGATTTTCGTGACGACGCCCTCGTGGGAGATGGTTTCTTTTTCGTTGTTCATCATTTCATTATTGAAGAAGGGACGATTCTGTCCACGATAACAAAACCTTCGACCGTATGAAAGATGATGTTCCACTTACGGTTTCGGGTGATCAGCCGTTTGGCAAGAGGATGGCATCTCAAAGCGACAGGCCATCGTGAATACTGCATACAATCTGCGAGGTAGGACAAGGAACGAATCTCAGCCTCCAAATGATCGGCATATCGCATGGCATGTTCTTTGGTGCTGATGCTTTCGATGAAGTCGGCGAGGGAAGAGATGTCCTCAAAAGCCATAGCGCTGATGACAACCTCGTAGTTATTCATAGCGAGACAGGATTTCCTTGCGAAGTTGCGACATGAATTCTTCTACCGTCACGCACCCTTTGGGGATTTCTGTGTTGTTGGCCTTGTTGGCAGGGATTGGATCGGCCTTGCCCTGTCTTTTCGTAGTCGTCGGTGTGTCCATTGCTTGTAGCTTTTTGGTTTTGCAAAAGTATGTCTTTTTTTCGGGAAATGGAAAAGAAAAATCAAAAACCTTTATTTTTGCGCCGTAAAACATAGTTTATGGCGGACAAGGAAAAGAAAGACGGAAAACTTGCAGCTTGGGCCAAGGCCAAGTATGAGGCTTTGCGGGTGTGGTACAACCGCGACGACAACTTCTTGCGTATTGTGCGCTTCCCTGGCACCAAGCTGCCGCTCTTGGACGTGTTCATCGACTTCGTCAAGCTGTTCACCCGTGGCCGCACGATGGACCGCGCCGCCGGCGTGGCGTTCAACTTCTTCGTGGCGCTGTTCCCGCTCATCCTCTTCTTCTTCACGCTGATTCCCTACATCCCCATTCCGCACCTTTACGAAAGGGTGATGATGGCCTTGAACGACTTCCTCATCCCGTCGGGAACGCTTGATTTCGTGACAGATACCATCGACGGCATCATGAACCAACCGCACGAAGGCCTGCTTTCCATCAGCATCGTTTTGTGCTTGGTGTTCGGCTCAAGCGGGGTGGTGGCGTTCTTCAACGGCTTCCGCAACGTGTATGCCGACTACATCTCCTCCAAAGACCTCGGCCTCCGTGGGTGGCTCATCCAGCGTGTGTTCGCCATCGTCATGCTTCTCGTCATCGGGGCGTTGCTCGTGCTCTCGGTCGTGCTGATTTCGCTCGGCGGCACGGTGCTGAAGTACCTGGTGACACACCAAGTCATGGAAGGCGGCTCGTTTGTCTTCTTCCTGTTCAGCGTATTGCGTTGGGTGATAGGTGTTTTCGCCCTCAGTTTCGCCATCGCCTTGCTGTATTATTTCGGCAACAAGCCCTACGACGAGCAGTATCGGGTGGAACGCAAGCAACGGGGCGAAAAAGGTGAGGTGAGATTCCGTAACTTCGTGATATTCAGTCCCGGAACAATCCTTGCCACCACGCTTTTCGTCTTGGGGACGGTGGGGTTCAACATCTATATCTCCAACTTCTCGCGCTACAACGTACTCTACGGCTCCATCGGCACGCTCATCATCCTCATGCTTTGGATTTGGATTGTCGCCATCCTGATTCTCGCCGGCAACGACTTGAACTCCGGCATCCGCCGAAGCGCGATGAAACTGAGTGAGAATGAGGATAATACGCGGCGGAAGGAAATCGTAATCGAGGACTTGAGGAAACACATCCTTGCCTATCAGAAGGCCATCCAATACCGCCAGGAGCGCATCAACGCACTGAGGAAGACCATCGAGGAGGAGAACGCGCAAATCCAATACCTTGCGGAGGAAAACAAGGACTATGAGCTGATTATCAAGGCTTACGAACAGTTCGCCGAACATGAACGGCGAAGTGCCGATGAACGCTATGACGTTGACTACAAGGGGTTTGTGGAACACAAAAAGTCTGAAACCAAATCTTGACGGAGGCATCATGGGCATCGTGGCACGACAGAGCATCAAGGGTACCATCGCCACCTATATCGGGGTGGCCGTGGGTATCGTCACGACGTTTTTCATCCAGACGAAAGCCCTTCAGCCTGAGCAGATTGGACTGATTGACATCCTTTTGCAATGCTCGTTGCTTTTTGGCGGACTGGCGCAATTAGGCACCAACTCGTCGGCCATGCGCTACTATCCGTTCTTCAAGGACGAGAAGGCACGCGACCACGGCTTCTTCGGCTGGACGCTGCTCGTGCCGCTCATTGGATTCGCCATTTTCCTATGCGCGTTCTTCCTGTTCAAAGGCGCAATCGTCGATTTCTTTACGAAAGAGTCGGAAGTGGGCGCGGGTTTGTTCTCCAAATACGTCAATTTTGTCGTCCCACTGGCGTTTTTCATGCTTTACCTCTCTGTTTTCGAGACGAATAGCAACCTGCTCCTGCGCATCGTCTTGCCCAAGTTCGTCCGCGAGGTAGGGTTGCGCGTGGGCACCTTGGCGATATATTTGCTTTACTTCTACAAAGTCATTGGTTTTGATGGTGTTATAGTGTCGTTTTGCTTTCTTTACGGACTTGCTACCATAATCAATGTGATCTATCTTTTGTCGCTCAAGCGGGTTTCGTTCAAGATTGAAAGGGGGTATGTCTCTCGGCAGTTGAAGCGCGATTTCCTGTTCTATACCTTGTTCATGATCACGGCGGCCTTGGCGGGCAACGTCATTCCCATGCTGAGCAAGTTCTTCGTGGCGGGCAAGACGGGCTTCCACCTTGCGGGCGTGTTCACCATCGCCACCAACATCGCTGCCTTGGTCGAGATGCCCTACCGTTCGCTCGGCGCCATCTCAAGGCCGCATATCTCCGACGCAATGGCCAAGCAGAATCTGCAATTGGCTGACTCTCTGTGCAAGACGGTGGCGTTGCACCAGTTCATAGCCGGGAGTTTCGTCTTTTTCGTGGTGTGGATCAACATCGATTTCCTCTTCGACCTGCTGCCCAAGGGCGACATCTATCGCGTGGGCAAGTGGGCCGTGCTTTTGCTTTCGCTGAGCCGGCTCGTTTATTCCACCCTCGGCGTGACGACCACAGTGTTGAGTTACTCGAAGTATTACTATTATTCGCTGGTTTTCACCGTTTTGCTGGCAGCCATGTCCATCATCCTGAACAGCTGGCTCGTGCCGAAATGGGACATCAACGGCGGCGCTTTTGCCAGTGTCGCTTCTTACCTGGTGTATTTCATTTTGCTTATGGCTTTCGTCAAATGGAAAATCGGTGTGATGTCGCTGTCGAAAGAGCTGTTGCCTGTGGCCGTGATTGTTTTTATCCTCTTCGGTCTTAACTGGTTATGGAGTATTTCATTGACACCGAAGCTGGTCGGTTTGTTCGGAAATAACGTAATTGGTTTGGCTCTTGATGCCATTTTGAAAACCTCCGTTTCCCTCGCTCTTGGGGCGACAGCGTTGTATAAAATGAAGGTTTCCCAATCGGTCAATGACTTGATTGACAAGGTGTTGAAAATACTTCGGTTAAGGTCTTAACATGCAACTCATTTGAAATAGACTCTCGTAATTCCTGCACCGCCAGTTTCGAGCGAGGCATCGCAGAAGCGTTCCACCTCGCGCATCTGGCTCAGCTTTTCGCGGATGAGCTTGCGCAGGATGCCGTTGCCCTTGCCGTGGAGGATGCTCACTTCCTTGATGCTGAGGAGCTTGGCCTCGTCGAGGTACTTGTCCACGATGTCGAGGGCTTCCTCAGCGCGATGGCCGCGCACGTCAAGGGTGAGGTCGAAATGCTCGGCTTTTTCGCTGAGTTCTTCGGCGATGAGGCCGGCCTGCCAGCGGCGTTGGGTCTTGCGGGCTTCGGCGCGACTCACCTTGCGCAATTTGTCGGGCGAGGTGCGCAATTTGACAGTGTCGAACAAAATCGTGGCGTCGGTGTCGCTGATGGACAGGATTTCGCCCACCACCTGCATCTCGTCGATGCAGACGGTGTCGCCCACTTTAAGCTCGGTTTTTTCTTCCTCAGGCTTTTTCTCTTCCAGTTCCCGAGCCTTTTCTGCAATCTCCTGCTTGGTCTTTTCGAGGTTCTGGCGGATTTCCTTGGTCTTGGTCTTTTCGGCCTGCGCCTCCTTGATTTCCTTGATGGTGCGCTCGATCTGGCCGTTGGCTTTCTGAATCAGTTCTTTGGCTTCGTTGGCGGCGACGCGGAGGTATTGTTTTTTCTTGCCTTCGAGGTCGGCGAGAAGGTTCTTGTATTTCTCCACCACCTCGGTCAGCAGTTGGTCGGCGATGCGCAGGTCTTGCTCCTTCTTGCGGATGGCTTTCTTGTCAACCTCAAGCTGTTGCAACTGCTTCTCGAATTTCAGGTGCTGGTCGCCGGTGATGTTGGCCGCGTCGTCTAAGATTTGCTTCGGGAAGCCGATTTTCTTCGCGATTTCGAAGGCGAAGCTGGAGCCGGGCTTACCAGTAATCATCATGTACATCGGCTGCATGAACCGCGTGTCGAACAGCATTGCGCCGTTGATGATGCCCTCGTGGTTGTCGGCCAAAAGCTTCAGGTTGGCGTAGTGCGTGGTGACCATGCCGAAGGCTTGTTTCTTGTTGAGTTCCAATAAAATGGCTTCGGCGATGGCACCGCCCAATTGTGGTTCTGTGCCAGTGCCGAACTCGTCGATGAGGAACAAGGTTTTCTCGTCGGCATTTTCCAGCAAGGCCTTCATATTAATAAGGTGTGAGCTGTAGGTGGAGAGGTCGTCCAATATGGATTGCTCGTCGCCGATGTCGATGAAGAGGTTTTCAAAAAGGCCGCACTCCGAGTCGATGCGCATGGGAGGCATGAGGCCGCATTGCAGCATGTATTGCAGCAAACCGGTGGTTTTCAGACAAACCGACTTGCCGCCCGCATTCGGCCCGCTGATGACCAAAATGCGCTCGTTTTCATTGAGTTGCAAGTCGAGCGGGACGACTTGTTTGCCTTGGGCTTTCAGTTTTCGTTCCAAAAGCGGATGGCGTGCCTGCTGCCAATTAATATAAGGTGTGTCGCGGAGTTCGGGTTTCACGCCGCCGATTTCCTTGGCGAGCAAGGCTTTGGCACGGATGAAGTCGATTTCGCCGAGCATGGCCCACGCCTTGCGGAGCTCGCTGAGGTAGGGGCGGAGCAGCCTTGTGTAGGCCATCAGGATGCGGTTGATTTCGCGCCGCTCAGCGTATTCCAACTCCTTGATTTCGTTGGAAGTGTCGAAGATTTCGGCGGGTTCGATATAGACCGTCTGCCCCGTGGCCGACTCGTCGTGGATGAAGCCTCGCAAGGCGCGTTTGTCGGCGGCCCTGACGGGGATGACCATGCGTCCGTCGCGGATGGTGATTTCCGATTTTTGGTCCACCCAGCCAGCGGTCTTGGCATCGCCCATGATCTGTCGGATGCGCTTCTCGATGCCACCTTGCTTGCGGCGGATGCTCTGTCGGATTTCGGCCAATTCGGGCGAGGCGTTGTCGGGGATTTCGCCCTTGTCGTCCACGAGACGGTTGGCTTCGGTGAACACGCTTCGGTCGATGAAAATGTTCTCAATCAGCGACTTGAGTTGCGGAAATTCGGCTGCATTCTCGCTACGACCGAAACGCAAGATGGCTTCGAGCACGTTGAGCGACGGCTTCAGGGCGAACAAGTCGTCAACGCTGAGGCTCGTCCCCTCGATTTGGATGCGGTGGAAGGCCTCGCGCAGGTCGTGGAAGTCGCGCACGGGAAAAGGCACGCCCGTTTGCAGCAGGCGGAGAAACTCGTCAGTCTGCTCCAAACTCCTGACGATGAGGGATTTGTCGGTCGAGAAAGCCATCTCGTCGGCCTTTTCCAACCCCATCGGGCTGATGCAATGGCCGGCAAGCATCTGTCGGATGCTGTGGAAGCCGATTTTCTGTTCGAAGTTGGATGGGTAAATCACGGGTTCGGATTTAAAAGGGGTGCAAAAGTAGTGAAAAATGGGATTGCGGTGGCGAAAAAAATGATTTGGAAGAAAACAAAGCCCATCGATGGAATTCGATGGGCTTTGGGCTAATGAGGTTCGAAAGGGATTTCACTTGACTTCAACCGTAGTGGTGCCCACCATGGTCATGGGGATGCTCAGGCCTTGCTGCGAGAGGGTCATCGAGAGGTTGCTCTTGAGGCTGCTCTTGGTGACGAAGCCTTGCGCCGGGTCGATGCTGGCCGTGCCGTTGTAGTTGCCGCTGATTTCCTCGGCGCCCTTGCCGGTCACGGTGCCTGCCACGGTGAGGTCGACGCTCTTCTTGGAGATGGCGCTGACGGTGTAGGTGTAGTGCACGTTCATCTCAGTGCCGCTGACGTTTTGGCTCTTGTCGACGCTCCAAGTGCTGCCGACGCCCAGTTCCTCTTCGGGGAGTTGGATGATGACGCCGCCCAATTGGCTCATTTCAAGGTCGAGCGAGTCGATGACATGGCCCATGACATCGTACTTGACGGTGCCCGTCTTGTTGACGGCCTTGTCCATCTCGGCGGTTTGTCCGGCCAGCATGGGGCTGGTCTTCTCGGGGTGCTCCGAGTCGTACTCCAGCTTCATTCCCATTTGGGAGATGCTCATTTTCATGGCTTCGATCTTGGTTTCGAGCTCAACGTCCTTTGCGGTGACGTTTTTGGCGGTGAAGCTCTGGCGATACTCCATGCTCTGGGTCTGGTTCATGGTTTGGCCTTGCGCTTCCATCATCATCATCATGTTGGCTTTCGTGGTGATGGTGTAGGTCTTGCCTTGCTGGGGCTTCAGGCGCAGTGTGATGCCGTCTTTGGCCATGAACGAAAGGGTTGCCAGTCCGATGAGGACCAATGCCACAGGGGCGGTTCTTCTAAGTGTCTTCTTCATTGTTTTGTTGTTTTGGCTTTGTTTATTGATGTTGTTTTAATGTGCGATGACGAAGCGTTTGGTTGTGCCGTCGGTTGTCCTGACAAAATATATGCCATTCGGATAGCTTGAGGTCGATATCCCCAATGGGCTGCCCGAATTGTCGAATTCATCGATGGGCTGCCCCAGCATGTCGTAGACGACGACCTTGCCGGGTTTGTCGCCAACGAGCGTTATCGTTTTGTCGGCCGGATTGGGGAAGAGGCCGGGTGCGTTTTCGCTTTCGGTGGCACTGAGGGCCGATTCATAGTAAATGACGATGGTGAAGACACCAAAGTCGGTGTCGATGAGAAGAGTGCCGTAGTGGTCTTGCTCGGCCTTTCCTGTTGGCGAGGCATAGACATTCAGGCAGATGGTTTCCCCAATGGGGACGATCATGCCCGTTTCGGCGATGTTTTCCCCTTCGTATAGGCATTCCACATGGAAGTTCTCCGCGTAGCAGCGATTGACGACCAACTCCTCGGAGGTGTGGTTGGTGACGGTCACAATCTCGCCGTGGGGCGAGCAGCCTTGGAAAAAGAGATGCAGCGAGTCGGGCGTGACGATAACTTCCTCGTCGAGGAAACAATCATGCAGCTTGATGCCGTGGCTGTCGGTGGTGTTGAAGTCCACGGCCTCGGTGTGGTTGGTCTGTGCAGCCAGGTTGATAGTTAAGGCCAATGCCGCGATAATGGCGAAAACTTTTTTCATGTGTGTAGCTGTCTTGATTTGATTGATTGGTTTATCTTTCCATTTAGGTGCAAAGATGCGAAAAAAAACAACACAGCACGAAAATTCATTCAAAAAACGCCGCGATTCCAATTTCTTCGTATGTCTGTAGGGACAAGTCATGGAAACTTCTACAATCCATATTTCAGAAAAACACTATCTTTGCCCCCAAAATTCTGAACACTATGATCAGACTGGAAATCTGTGCCAACGGCATCAAGTCGTTGCAGAACGCGATGGATGGCTGCGCCCAATGCGTTGAGTTGTGCGAATGCTTAGAAGTGGGCGGCGTCACGCCTTCGTTTGGAACTTTGGCCAAGGCCATCGACATCTCTTTCATCCCCATGCGCGTGCTCATCCGTCCGCGACCGGGCAACTACATCTATGACGAGGAAGAAATCGAAATCATGAAAACCGACATCATGCTCTGCAAGAAACTCGGCTTCGAGGGTGTGGTCGTCGGGGCGTTAAATGATAAGGGAGAACTTGACGTTGAGGCGATTAAGGCCTTGATGGAGGCAGGCGAGGGGATGAAGTTCACCTTTCACCGCGCCATCGACGCCTGCGTGAAGCCTTTCGAGGCCGTCGAACAATTGATTGAACTCGGCTTCGACAAAATCCTCACTTCGGGCGGCAAGCCTACGGCCCTCGAAGGTGTCCCGATGATTGCCGAAATGCAGCTGCGCTATGGCGACAAAATCGGCATCATGCCCGGCGGCGGCATCAACCTCGGCAATGTGAAGGACATCCTCAACATGACGGGCGCGGTGCATTGCCACGCCTCGTTAGCCCACTGGGTGCCGCGCTTCAACGAGCGGCTCTATCCCAACCAAAAGGACGCCACGGGCGCCACGATGGTCTGGACCGAGTCGAACAGGGACTTGATTTATGAAATGGAAAAAATGCTGAACCCGTTTTGATTGTCTCACGCAGGAATATTTATCTCACGCAGAATACGCAGAATACGCAGAAGCGCGAAGCGACGAAAAATAGGCGTCCGGTAGGTTCATAAAATTCTGCGCATTCTGCGTGCCAAAAAAATACTCAAAATGAAAAAACTACTTCCTTTAATTCTCCTGATAATCGCATTTACAGCGTGTCAACAAGTTGAAAAACCCAACGTCATCGAGCAAAGCCTCAACCAAGGCTGGACGCTCACGGGCGACACCTTGGATATTAATATGCAGGTCGATGTGCCCTCGGTGGTGCAGCAGAGCCTTTATGAAAACGGCATCATCCCGCATCCCTATCTCGGCACGGTGGAAAACCAATTGCTCTGGATTTCCGACCATCCTTGGGACTACAGCTTGCATTTCGATGTGGACAAGGAAATGCTTGAAAACTATTGCGTTGAGTTGGTTTTCGAAGGTCTTGACACCTACGCTGATGTGAAACTGAACGGCGAAAAACTCTTTTTTGCCGACAACCAGTTCCGCTCGTGGAAGCAGTGGGTGAATGACTATCTAAAAGAGAAAGACAACCTGCTTGAGGTGCATTTTCCTCGTTATGACAGCACACAATTGGCTTTGTATGAGCAACATCAGCCTCGATTGCCTGAGAAATACGCCGTCACGCGCAAGGCACCCTACCAGCACGGCTGGGACTGGGCACCGAAGTACAAGAACGTGGGCATTTGGAAACCCGTGAAGTTGGTCGCAAGGAAATGGAATAGTGCGTGGTTGGAGGATGCTTATACCGTCACCAAAGCCGCCGATGCCGATAGCGCCAACCTTTGGCTTTATTTCTTTGCATACTGCGATAGGTTCAGGGCATTGGCGGAGGTGGAAATCACTGTGGATCAGCAAAAAACTTATCAATTTGAGGTTGAACTTAGAGAAGGAAATCAGGGAATTTACTTGCCCATCACGATCGAGCATCCTCGTTTGTGGTGGCCCAACGAGATGGGCGAGCAACCTTTGTATGATTTCGAGCTAAAACTGAAATTGGACGGTGAGGTCGTGGATTCAAGGTCGTTCCGCTCGGGCATCCGCACCTTCGAGATGGTGGATGAGCCTGACAGCATCGGGCGGGCGTTCTATTTCAAGGTGAACGGCGTGCCATTCTATGCCAAGGGCGCCAACTACGTCCCCGAGGAGATGATTGAGACCTGGATCAATCCCGACAACACGCTGAAGCTGCTTCGTCAAGCCAAAGATGCGCATTTCAACATGTTGCGCATTTGGGGCGGCGGCATTTATCCTTCGGATGATTTCTTCAACATCTGCGACTCGTTGGGCATCTTGGTTTGGGAGGATTTCATGTATGCCGGCACAATGTATCCATACGACGAGGCTTTTTTCGAAAACGCCCGAATCGAGGCCGAAGAGCAGGTGAAACGCTTGGCTTCGCATCCGTCATTGGCCTTGTGGTGCGGTGGCAACGAGGTTTCGGAAGGCTACTACAACTGGGGCTGGCAGAAGTCGTTGAATTGGAGCGAGGAAGACGACAAAGCCATCAAGGCGGGCTATGACCGACTCTTTGAATCCCTTCTGCCTCAAGTAGTTGAAAAATTTGACGGCACGCGACCCTATTGGCCCAGTTCGCCCTCGAAAGGCTGGGGACGGCCTGAAAGCCTCACCCAAGGCGATGTGCACTATTGGGGCGTTTGGTGGGGTGAACTGCCTTACGAGGTCTATCGTGAGAAGGTGGGCCGCTTCAACAGCGAGTACGGCTACCAAAGCTATCCCGACTATTCAACGCTTCAAAAGATAGCGCAAGACGAGCCGCTGAGCAAGGATGCCGAAGTGATTGCGGCGCATCAGAAACACGCCCGTGGCACGCGACAGATTGACGATTTCATCCAACGGTATTATCCTGACGCCCAACCCAAGGACTTTGAGGAATACGTCCATTTGAGCCAACTCTCGCAGGCCTACGGCATGGAAATCGCGATTGAGGCGCACCGCACGGCGAAGCCTTACAACATGGGCACGCTCTATTGGCAACTCAACGATGCGTGGCCCGTCACTTCGTGGTCGTCCATCGACTATTACGGTCGTCCCAAGGTGCTGCAAGAGCGGCTGAAGACGCTCTTTGTGCCCGTGCTTTTGAGCCTCGACCAGAAAGACTATGGCGTTTTCGTCACCTCCGACTTGCTGCGCGACATCAATGGCGAGCTGACCGTCAAAGTGTGCGATTTTGAAGACCTTAAATCCGATGAGCTCGAAGACCACCCAAAGTTTGAACAAAAACTGAAAGTGGAGATGAAGGCCAACGAAAACCGGAAATACGTTGTGGAAGGTCTAGGCGATTATTTGAGAAATGCCGATTTGCAAAAGGTTTACGTGAAGCTGGAACTGACCGAAGGCGACACCCTCACCGCCGAGCGCAAATGCTATTTCCACGCAGTTGCCAACCTTTGAAAAATGGACTTTGAGGACACTTTACCTGCAAAAAGTTACCTTGGAAAAGCGAAATTACCTGCAATAAGTTACTAAAAAACTGTCAAATTACCTGCAATAAGTTACTTTTTCATGGTTGTATAAAATTGTAATTACTTAATATCGTGATTGCTGTGTTTGTTTTTGTGAAATTGATGGAATTTTGTTGAGAAAAGTCTGTTTTTGACCTGTAACTTTTTCCGTGTTTCTTCGTATTACGTTTGTTGATAAGAAGAACAACAAACAACTAAAACATCAACAAAAAATGAAAAAAAGAATGATTTTGGCAGCCTTGCTGCTGCTGGCCTTCGGAACGATGAAGGCGCAGGTGAATGAATCCAAACCGATTGATCCTAAAACGGATAGCATCATGAAGAGCCGAATGGCTGAATTGTCGCAAAGCCAAGAGCAATTTGCCGAGAGGATGCGCGAGATGGGGGGGGTGCTCCAGAAACTTTCCGATTCGGTGGACTGGAAGACTTTTGAACGCGACATGGAACAATGGGGCAAGGAAATGGAGCAGTGGGGGAAAGAGATGGAAAAGTGGGGCGACAAGTTTGAAAAACAGTTTGATAAGTCCTTCAACTATCAGCTTTTGAAGAATGACGATTCGCAGGCCCATGCCATCACTGTTGAAGGTTCCGGCAATGTGACAATCAGGCAAAGTCAGGACGGATTCTCGCTCTCGAGTGGCGACATGGGCGCTTCCGACAGGTATGTAGTGGATGGCAATGTGTTTTTTAAAGGCTCAAGTGATTATGATGTCGCCATGCCGCAGCTTGACAAAATCATCATTCGCGGTTCTGGCGATGTCATTGGCAGCGGCGTGATAAAAGGCAAAACACTCGACATTGTTGTGCTAGGCTCAGGCGACATTAGGTTGGACGTGGATTATGATACCATCAACATTAAAATGATTGGATCAGGCGATGTCACACTCAAGGGGCAGTGCAAGATGATTAACGCCACACTCACGGGTTCAGGCGACTTGCGGGTACCTGAATTGCATTATGACCAATCGCGTTTCACTTCAACGGGTTCGGGCGAGATTATGTCGGATGGACACAAGAACGTGGTTTCCTATAAGTACAACTCAGAAAGGAAGTGCGGCGAGAAGAAAAACCTCCTCTTCGATGCCCATTGGAACGGCTTCGAGGCGGGCTTGAACATGCTCCTTGACCCGTCGGCCATGAACACCTACACAGGCCTCGATGACTTGATGGCCATCCGCCCGATGCGCAGCTGGTATTTCGGCTTCAACATCGCCGATGTGGGCGTTGCTTTCAACAGGAAGCACACGGTCGGGCTGTTCACGGGCATCGGCATCGGCTGGAACAACTACAGCTGGAAGAACTATATCAGGATGACGGTGGAAAACAATGAGTTGGTCAACACTTTGCTGCCCGACGACCGCCCAGTGAAGAATAGTAAATTCGGCTTGCTCTATGCCCAAGTCCCGCTGATGATCGAGGTGAGGCCAACGCGCCATTTCTACATCGACTTTGGCGTGACGGGCGGCATTCGCCTCGCCTCTTGGACTCGCATCAAGTTTGCCGACGGCAGCAATGAGAAGACCTATAACAACTACTTGACCAACCTCTTCAAATGTGATGCCTCGTTCCGTATCGGTGGCGAGAATTTGGGCTTCTTTGCCAACTATGCGCTTGTTCCCACCTACGTTAAAGGTCGTGATGCAGCCAAGGCGCACCCGCTTATGTTGGGGTTTAGCATCAATTTCTGAGGATAATCTCACGCAGAAAATATCTCACGCAGAAATCGCAGAATACGCAGAACCTGATGAATACCAGTTTTTCGCCGCTTTGCGTCATTGCGAGGAGGCACGACGAAGCAATCCAGAGATGTTATTCTCTGGATTGCTTTGTTTTGCTTAATGACACGAAGCATGTCGGCGCAAAGAGGCGACCATTCCCAAGGTTCTGCGCATTCTGCGTGAGAAGAAACAGCGTCGCTTCGCGCTTCCCATAATTCAGCGTATTCTGCGTGAAAAAGAAACTCATTCCCCGCGTTTCTCCTCCCAACGTTCCTTGGCCGATGCAAGCTGCTCATCAGCGCGTTGGTAGGCAGCCAAGGCCATGTCGGTGGCGGCCTCGATGGTCTCTTTCTTGGCTTGTCTCAATCCCGAGTTGATGAGGCTGGCAAGGCTCGAATGGCGACCGCCCGTCAGCCAAAGCAAGCCTCTGCCGATAAAGGAAACGTCTTCGTCTTCAACGTTTTCTTCAAACGAATTGCTGTCATATTGTGCGATAGCCATTCCAGTGTTGATGCGATAGGCCAAATAGTCGAAATCAGGCTCTTCAATGTCGGCTGCAAGTGCTGCAATCTGAACTTTCTCGGTTTTGATGGGTTCCAACTGGGCCAACATCGGCATCTCAGCTTTCTCGACAACGACATGCTTTTCAACCTCAGCTTTTTTCTCCTTGACCACAACATTCGGCTTGACGAACTGAGCCGGTTTCGTTTGTAAAATAAGCCTTTCCAACGGCCTCTCGATTCGTGTCGCCTCTATGGGCTTCAAGTCGGCGATGGGTTCCAACTTGGGCAATTGCTTCTCCGGCCACAACGACACGGTGAGCAACAGTCCCGCAGCAGCGGCAGCCGAGGCGATTTTGGCGTAAAGTGGTACGACAGTTGCTCTTTTCTTCAGACCTTCCTTGTTTTCATAGGCAAGGGTAGGAGTCTCCAGATGCGGAAGTTCCTCGGTGAGTTCGTCCCAGTCCAAGCCTTGGGCCGCGACGAAGGCTTTCAGTTCTGCCGTCCCTTCGGGACTGATGTTACCTTCCATGTAGTCAAGGAGATAAGCCTCGTAGTTGTCGATGTTGATGTTCGTGTTCATGGCTCTATGTCTATGAGGTTGTCGATGCTTTTCAGTTTGTTTTTCAACGCGGTGCGGGCGCGGAAGATGTTCACCTTCACTTGCGCCTCGCTCTGCCCCGTGATGTCGCCGATTTCTAGGTACGAGTAGCCCTCGTAGTCGCGCAGAAGCAGGGCGTTTCTTTGTGCTTCGGGCAGGGAGGCCAAGGCCTTATGCAGGATGTCGCTCACGTCGGGATAGCGGCTCACGGTGCTGCCTTCTACGTTTGTTTTCATCTCCTCTACGCTCGCAAAACGTTGGTTGTGACGTACTTCGTCAATCATTGCGTGGTGGGCGGTGCTGAAGAGGTAGGTCTTGGCCGTGGCGAAGTCCACCGTTTCGACGCGCTCCCAAACGCGGGCAAAGCTCTCCTGCACCACGTCCTCGGCCTGCTCGCGGTTGCGGAGGCTCGCGAACGCGAAGCGGAAAAGCCGGTCGGCATATTGCTCCACGCAGTAGTTGAACTGTTTTCTGTCCATCGTCTGCAATAATACGGAGTTCATGTAAAAAAGTTACACGGAAAGTGATTTTTTTGCAAAAAACAGTTGCAATATCGGAAAAAGATGTACATTTGCAGCAGATTTATCCCCCGTAGGTGGAAAATACTACGGTCCGCCACCTTACAAAATGAGGTGGCTTATTTTTTATGTTATGGAAAAACAGAGAGTTATTGCTTATATTGATGGGTTTAATTTCTATTTCGGGTTGCGCTCTGAGCCTCGATGGAAGAGGTATTATTGGTTGGATGTGGTTAAATTCTTCGATATGTTTATGAAAGACAATCAAGAATTGGTTGCAGTAAAATACTTTTCAGCCAGACCTTATGATAATGCAAAGAAGCTAAATCAGAATGCTTTTTTTCAAGCAAACAAAGAGAATCCGAGATACCAACTGGTTTTGGGGAAATTTCTGAAAAAGGAAATGGTTTGTAGGAATTGTGGTTACACTATTAGGACCTATGAAGAGAAAGAGTCTGACGTGAGAATTGCCACTCAGGTTGTTGCTGACGCTTATAAGAAGAAATGTGATGTTGCAATAATCGTATCAGCAGATAGTGACATGATTCCAGCTGTAGAACTGGCATTAGAAGCCAAACAACGAGTTTATGTGTATTTTCCTCCAAATCATTATTCTGCGGATTTGAATTCCCTATGTAATGGTACTGTTTTCTTGAATCGTTATGAAAATCGTTTCAAACAGTGCTTGTTACCTGATGTTGTGCATCTTGCATAAGCGAATTTCGATTTACATATTCCCATTAAATGGAAACAATATCAAAATCCTAAATTACAGATTGATTAACTTATAATTGTTTGAATATCACCTATGAAACTGTCTTTTATCACTTGGAACGTTGACCCTGTCCTGTTTCACCTTGGACCTCTGCAAATCCGTTGGTACGGCCTGCTGTGGGCCTTGGGCTTCTTCATCGGCTATTACGTCATGCAGCGGATGTACCGCAAGGAAAAAATGACCGAAGACTCGCTGTTCGACCTGCTCATGTATATGCTCGTCTCAACCATCATCGGAGCTCGTCTCGGCCATTGCCTGTTTTACGAGCCAGCCGAGTATCTCGCGCATCCCATTGACATCCTGAAGGTTTGGGAAGGTGGTCTCGCCAGCCACGGCGGAGCCATCGGCATTTTGATTGGCTTGTGGCTTTATGTGAAGCATTACAACAAGTCGAAAAAGGAAAAGGACAACAAGCAAAGTATCACCTATATTTGGATTCTCGACCGCATCGTGGTGGCGGTGTGCCTCGTCGGGGCGTTGATTCGCTGCGGCAACGTGATGAACCACGAGATTTACGGAACCCCGACCTCGCTGCCTTGGGGCTTCGTCTTCATGCGTGGCGCGGAGCAGTTTTGCGGCACGTTTGACAACTACACGCCATGCTTTGCCTGGGACGCGCCTTGCCCGCCGAGCGAATGGCTGCCTTGCCACCCGACGGGGCTTTACGAGGCCTTCTTCTGCCTCGTGGCGATGGGCATCCTGCTGTGGATGTACTACAAGCGCGACCTTGGCAACAAGCAGCCCGGCCTGATGTTCGGCACCTTCTTGGTCATCATTTTCGGCTCGCGCATCTGCATCGAGTTCTTGAAAAACGTGCAGGTGGAGTTTGAGAAGAACATGACTTTCGACATGGGCCAATGGCTCAGCGTCCCGTTTGTCGTCATCGGTATCGTGATGATTGTGTGGAGCTTTGCGCATCGGAAAAACAAACCCACCACAAACCCTGCATGAATTTCTGCAAGATTTGTGGCAGATTTGTTTCCTAACAAAGCGTTTATTTCAGTTCGAACTCTTCGCCCGCTTCGGGGATAAAGATGTTGTCCCAGCCAGCCTTGCGCAGTTGGCGGCGGAAGTATTTTTGCGCTTCCGTGTCGCCATGCACGATGAAGGTCTTCTTCACCTTTTTCGGGTCTTGGCAGCTGAGGTAGTCGAGCATCTCCTTGTAGTCGCCGTGGCCGCTGAAGGCGTCGATTTGGTAGATGTCGGCCAACACGTTGTGTTCCATGCCGAAGATGGAAACGGTAGCAGGCTTTGGGTCTTCCAGCAGCTTGGCGCCCAAGGTGGTAGGGGCGCAATAGCCGATGGCGAGGATGCTGTTTTTCGGGTTCTCGATGCTGTTGGCGATGTGATGTTTCACGCGACCGGCTTCCATCATGCCCGAGGCGGAGATGATGATGCAAGGGTCTTTACGGGCATTCAACGCCTTCGATTGGTTGATGTCGCGCACAAAGGTCAGGCTGTTGAAGCCGAAGGGGTCGGGGTCGTATTCGATGACGTCCTTCACGTCGTCGTTGAACAAATCGACGTGCATACGGAAAATCTCAGTCGCGTTGACGGCCAAGGGACTGTCGACGAACACTGGAATCTTCTCGGGCAACTTGCCCTCGTTGTAGAAGTTATTCAGCAGATACACAATCTCTTGCGTTCGGCTAACGGCAAACGAGGGGATGATGAGCTTGCCGCGTTTCTCTACGCAGGTGTGGTAGATGATTTCCAGCAGTTGTTGTTCGGCGTTTTCGCGGTCACTGTGGAGACGGTTGCCGTAGGTGGCCTCGGTGATGAGGTAGTCGCAGTGCGGGAAGGGCTCTGGCGAGCGTAGCAGGTAGTTGTATTCGCGTCCGATGTCGCCCGTGTAGGCAATGCGTGTCATCTTGCCGCCTTCATCGATTTCGAGGATGGCGCAGCCACTTCCAAGAAGGTGGCCCGTGTTGTTGAACTTCACCTTGATGTTGTTGTCGAGATTGAAGTAGCGGTTGTAGGCGATACTGACGAACAACTCCATCGAGGCGCGTGCATCTTTCTCAGTATAAATGGGTTGCAAGGCGGGCAACCCCTGCTTGCGGCGTTTCTTGTTGAACCATTCCATGTCGTTCTCCTGGATGAAGCCGCTGTCGGGGAGCATGATGCTGCACAGGTCTTGTGTGGCATCGGTGCAGATGACCTGCCCACGGAAGCCCAATTTATAGAAATAAGGTATCAGGCCGCAGTGGTCCACGTGGGAGTGGGTGAGGATGATGGCATCGATGTCCTTTGGGTCGACCATGATGTTGCGGTTGGCCGCGTCGGTTTCGAGGCCCTTGCCTTGGAACATGCCGCAGTCGAGCAGGATTTTCTTGCCGTGGTCGGTGGTGATGAGGTGCTTGCTGCCCGTCACTTCCTGGGCTGCACCGATGAATTTGATTTTCATAGGCTGAAAGATGATTATTTCGTCAAGACTTTTTGTTTATTCCATCAATTCATATCGCATTTTCAAGGTTTCTATGTCAGCAAAATAAGGGCTGTCCTTCGCCTCAAACTCGCCATAATAGATATCGTATGGGTCAATGTCGAACTGCGTGCCCCAATGGATCTCGAAATTGTCAAACTCGAACTGCTGAAACAGCGATTTGTCAATGTATTTGTGTATGGATGGGTGCAGACTTTTGGAAATAAAACCATAGAAGTCGGCCAACCGTTTCTGTCCGTCATCGAAGGTGATTAACACTTTGTAATCTCCCGCATATATCGCATCTATAATCTTATACATGGTTATTTCACTTTTTTATTGATGGTTTCACATGTGACGTCAGCTTTCAAGACAAAGAACTGATACCATTTCTCTGAAATGCGGAGTGCGTATTCTTCTACAAATTTTTCGGCCAACTCCATCTTGGCGGGAGGCAGATGTTCTTTTCCGCGTTTTTTGCGGCGTTTCAACTCCAAAAACCGCCCTTGGGAAAACACAATATCAAATATGGTTTCGTTTTCTCCGTAAAGGGCATGAACGTGTAAAGGCTCGTGGTCATTTGAGTAGAACTTGAAAATGATTCCGAAGTATGAATAGATGATTGGCATGACTGATATGATCATATTGCAACCGCAAAAATAAGCATAATTCTGAAAAAACCGAAAAAGCAACAAAAAAATCCCGCCGTTGCTAGCGGGATTTAGGGTCAAATTTGTAGGGCTGTCGTATCACGGCAGTCGCATTGACGTTTATCGCTGCGGCTGCCACGTTGTGATAGCCCTACAAAGCAAAATCATTCCACCATAATCTGCCTCATGGTTTCACCATTGGCGGTGCCAATGTGCATCACATAGACGCCCTTGGCCATGTTGGAGAGGTCGATGCGCACTTGCTCGCCTTCCACCTTGGCGTTGTAGATGGTCTGGCCGAAGGCGTTCACGATGCGGACGCTTTGCAGGCCTTCGCCTTCAAGGGTCACTTCGCCTTGGGTGGGGTTGGGGTAGAGGCTGATGGCGTTGCTTGTTTCGCTGATATTTGTGACTTCTACCGAGGCGTAAACGGGTTCAGATACACAAATTTGTCCGTCAAAGTGATATTCGGCAGTCAGCATATATGAATATGTGCCTGTTTGGGTATCGTCAAAGTAGTTGTATGTCGACCCTGAAGGTTGAATGTCGGCAAGAAGCTCGTATTCGCCCATTTCTGTCATCCTGTAAAGATGGAACAATTCCGGATAAATCGGGGCAACCGAGTTCCAATGCAATGCTACGCCAAAATCGTTCTCGTTTTCATAGACATAATTAGCCGTGAAACTTGCGGGAGCATTGCATGGGATGCTCAATATAACACAGGCTTCTTCGGAAGGATCGGAATCTCCGTATTCACATTCGGAGACGATGGTGTAGCAATACTCGCCGTAAGGTAACTCTGTGTCGTAATAGCCACCGACGTATGGGTAGCCAGAGGTGACAAGCGTCCCGTTGCGATAGATTTTATAGGATTGGGCCGTAGGACTGCCAGACCAGTTGATGCGAATGTCAGTGTAGTTAATGGCCTCGGCGGTGACGTTGGTAGGTGCTTCGCAGTCAAAGTTTTCTGTTGTGGCGCAAACCTCATCTGTCGGAACCGACATAGTGCCATTGGAACACATAGATGTAACATAATAGCAGTACTGATGGTTAAATTCCAAATTTGTGTCCGTATACGTTAGGGCAGTAATGTCGTTGGCAATGCAGAGGTCGTCACGGTAGATACGGTATCGGACGGCGGTAGAAGAGGCTTCCCATGCAAGAGTGATGGTGTTTTCAGCGACCGAGGCGGTCAAATTGGAGGGTGCTTCGCATGGGATTTCTTGGAAGTTGGCCACCAAGTTGCGGTTGCCCGTCACGGTGAAGCTGAAGCTGGCATTGGTCGAGACCACGTTGCCGTTTTCGGTCCAGTTGGTGAAGGTGTAGCCTGCGTTGGCGGTTGCGGAAACGGTGCAGTTGGCACCATAGTTGAACGCGCCGCCTCCTGTGACTGAGCCACCAAGAGTGGGATTGGCCGACACATTGATGGTGTAGCTTTGGGCTTGGAAGTTGGCGACCAAATTGCAGTTGTTGTTCACGGAAAAGGTGTAGCAGGCTTGCGAAGAGACCACATTGCCGTCCTCCGTCCAGTTGGTGAAGGTATAACCGCTGTTGGCAGTAGCATTAACTGTGCACAATTGGCCTTGGCTGTAAGTGCCTCCGCCCGTGACGGTACCGCCATTGGTCGGGTTTGCCGACACATTTACGTTGTATTGTGTGGCACCACCTGAAGTGATATTGATGGTTCCCTCGTAAGTGATTTTGTTGTAGCCGAACACGGTCAACGTAGCAGTGCCAGTCGTGCCAGGTGCTGTAAAAGTTATGTTGGCCATACTATTATTAATAGTAGCCGAGCCTAAGATTTCGTTGTTGAGCGTCAGGGTGGCCAAGGCACCGTTGCCGTTGGTGGCGTTCACGACGAAGTTGGTGGCATTGCTGCCCATTGAGGGGGCGTGGGTCACGTTCATGTTGGTGGGAATGGCATTGCGCACGGTCAAGGTGGGGTCGCCGTAGAGGATCCAAGCCAAATAGGTGCCGAGGCCCTGTCCGCCGTTTTGTCCGTATTGGTCCAGAATCTTCATGTTGCCGTCGTAGGAAATGCCGCCCATGGTACGCTTGATGTTGGTGCTGTAGTTCTCAACGAGAATGTCGATCATTTCGTCTTGGCCATACATTGGCGGCACCCAAGGCTGCGAGATGTAGGAGAACATGCCCGCAACAGCTCCCGTTGGGTTGCCTGTTGTGTTGTTCGTCGCACGCAACCACGTCTCGCCAAAGCAGGTCTGGCTGTGGTCGTATTTTCCGACGAGGCAGGCCACCGAGAAAATGATGGGCAGCATGTTGTCGTTGGTCAGGGCATTGACATAGGTGTTGGAGTAATAGGGATTATGCGATTGCCAAGCGGTGTAGGTGCCGTGGTTGCAGTAGTTGATGATGCTCACGCCACTGTTCACCCTGTCGCTGATTTGCTGAGTGGTGGAAGTGTATCCAGTTGTGTTGTAATATTCCTGATAGACAGTTGAATAGCCGTAGTTCATCAAGTCGGTGCGGATGTTGTTGATGTGTTGCCAGTCGTCTTCCCCGAAATGTCCGCCGCTACCCGCAGTGGCGGCGATGCCGCACCCGTTGACGAGCCAAGTGTCGGAAGCGGTGATGTCGCGCTCGTAATGGATGACCTTATTCACCTGCGTGGTGACTTGAGTGGCGTTTTCGGCAGAGAAGCGCCCGATGATGAGTTCATTATAGTAGTCGCTTCCCACCACTTGTCCGTACCAGTTGTCGGATTTCCCGCTATAGTTGCCACAGTTGGAATAAATGTGGCCTGGAATTTGGGGCGAGTCGCCTACCAACAAGACGTGCGTTAGGTTGCTGTTGCTGGCGTACTGGTTTTCGATGTACGTCTTAATGGCGCTGTCGGTAGTGCCTGTCGTCGAGGTGCCGACCATCGTGGTGGGTCGGCCAATCTGCTTCTTCCAAGCCACAAAAGGCTGCATCGCCTCCATGAAGGCATCGTGGCAGATGATGAGCAGTTCGCCGGTCTCATCGACAGGCGTGTAACGGTTGAGGCTCTCGCTGTAGTTGATGAAGTGGTTGCCGTACATGGCCTTGATTTCGGAGTCCAGACTGATTTCATTTGAGCGACGATTGAGGATGTTTTCGCCTTGCTGACGGTCGGCATACAGCTCAACGGTCATATTGTAATATACGCGCAAGGTCTTCGAAATCGGGTTGTAGGCAAAGGGATAGACCACTATGTTCTGCCCACGGAAGTCGCGGAGGATGTAAGGGTCATAAAGCCCCACGTTCTCGGCAGGGAAGAAGGCGTCAGTCGAATAGGCCTCGCCGTAGGTGTAAGGCACGTCTTCAGGATTGACCTGACGTGAGAAATCACCCTTCGATGGCGCAACTTCCATCTGGAAATCAGTATATTGCGCATCGATGACGTGGATGTTGTAATGCTGTTGGTCGCCGATAATGACCGGAACGGCAATTGAGGGCAGATCGGGTTCACCTGCCTGGGCCGTGCTCACCGTCTTAGGGACTGAGATAATGTTGGCCTCACCATGAGGTGTAGTTGCTTCAAGAGCGTAAAAACCAGGGACTTGCAGCTTAACGACAACGCTGTTCTCCGAAGAGGAAAGCAGTTCGGTCGAGATGGTGCTCGGCACGTTGCTCCTGACGGCAACCCATTGCTGGCCGAAGGAAACCAACGACAGCATGGCGAGTACAAGTGTTAAAATGTGTTTTCTCATAACGAAATAAATTGATTTTCAAGTGGGCAAAAATAGTAACTTTTGTCAAATTGAAGAGGAATCTGATGCTTTTTTCTTCTGGAACGCCACCGAGTCGCCCCAAGCGTTGTACAAAACCTTGTGCCCGATGGCGGCCAAGCGCACGTCTAAGCAGGTTTGGCATTGGTCGGGCTTGTCGCTCACGCAGGCCTTGTCGGGATAAATGAGGTAATTCTCTCGGAACTCGTTGGGCGTGAGGTTGGGCATGATGACGTTGGCACCAACAGCGATGGCCTTTTCGCGCCCTTGCGGGTCGACGGTCTGGTTGGCGGTGGCCGCCACCATGTTGATTTCGGGCATCATCAGGCGGAGGGTGGCAATCATCTTCAGGGTCAGTTCCATGCGTTTTTCTGCGGAAGGAATCTGGTCTCTGTACTGCCACAGCGGTGTGTCGGGATGGGGGATGAAAGGCCCCATGCCGACCATGGCCACGTCTTTTTGCTTGAAAAACAGCAGGTCGTCGGCGAGGTCGTCCAAGGTCTGGAAGGGGAGTCCCACCATCACGCCGGTGCCGGTTTGGTAGCCGATTTTCAGCAGACTGTCGATGCAGGCCAAGCGCGTCTTGAAATCGTGTTTTGCGTCGCGCGGGTGAATCTTATAATAGAGGTCTTCGTTTGAGGCCTCGATGCGGAGCAGATAACGGTGTGCGCCCGCCTCAAACCAGCGGCGGTAGGTCTCCTCAGTTTGCTCGCCGAGCGAAAGCGTGATGCCAAGGCTTCCGTTGTCTATCTTCTTGATTTCCTGAACCAAATAGGTGATTTTGTCGACAAAAGCGGCGTCACTGCGCTCGCCGCTTTGCAGCGCCACCGAACCGTAGCCCAGCTCATGTGCCAATTTCGCACATTCAATGACCTCCTCATCGCTGAGCGTGTAGCGTTCGAAGTTCGGGTTCTTGCTGCGCACGCCGCAGTATAGGCAGTATTTTGTGCAGACGTTGCTGTACTCAATCAGTCCGCGCAGGTGGACATAGTTGTCCAAGTGCGCCAGCTTCACCTGCAATGCCTTGTCGAACAGCAGTTTCTTGTCGTCGCCTTCGCAGGCAAGGAGGGCTTTGATATCCTCTTTTTCGAGTTTAGGCTTGTTTAGGATTTCTTTGATGTTCATTTCAGTTTTCTTCGTAATAATATGAATAATCAATGCCTTTCATGAAGATTTCGCGGTCGTCGATCCGGTCGGTCAGTGCGCCGCGAAGCAGTTCCTTGATGCGGGTGCCGTTTGTCGTGCTTTGGTGCATGGCCTCCAAATAGTCGTTCTTGTTGATTTTGCTCCAGTCGACGCACATCTTCAAGCGTTTCTTGAGGATGAGGTCGAGCCAGATGCGCGTGCTTCGTCCGTTGCCTTCCATAAAGGGGTGCGCCATGTTCATTTCCACGTATTTGTCCGCAATCTCATCGAAGGTGTTTTCTGGCATTTGCTCGATGATGGCCAAGTTTTGCATCAGATACTCAGCCCTGCAAAAGAGTGTGCCGCCCTTTGAGATGGTTTTGCTGCGGATTTGGCCTGCAAAGTCGTAGAGTCCGCCAAAAAGATAGGCGTGGATTTGTTGGAGGCACTCAGTGGTTCCTGATTTCATCTTGTCAAGCAAACCGCTTTCAACTAAAGTATATGCCTTCTTCTTGCTTTGCCCGTCAATGGTGTTGTCGCTGTAGACGAACCAGTCCAGAAAAGCGTTTGCGCGATTGTTGGGATAGTGTTTGGCCAATGTTTGCACGCCTTCGGCATCCAACACGTCGGCAATGCGCATCTTACCGTCAGGAGCCATGAATTTGAACTCGTGAGTGCCACTCACGAGTTGGATTCCATCGTCGGAAAGTTTCTTTTTGAGCCAACGCCAATAGTTGCCAGCTTTCTTGTAGTCCTCCTCGTCGTTGATGGCCCGCACTATGTCCGTGGCGGAGAACCACCATTTGTGGGCTTCTTCGTCCCAAATGGCGCGCACCTCGCGGTCGTTATAGAATCGTATGGAAATCTTGTTTGACACGGCATTGTTGAAATCGGTCACAAAGATAGCGAAAAACCCTGGATTGTTTTCATGATTCTTGAAAAATGTCTATATTTGCAGGCGGAAAATCATGTTGAGATGGAAACAATTACATTAAGGTTCAGTCCTGACAATCCTTTTGCGGCTTCGTTAGCAGCATTATTGCGCGATTCTAAAGGCGTTGACATAATGGAAAAGCATATCACGAAGACGACCCAGAAACGCAAAGGGACATTGGCGAAAGCCATTGAGGAAGAAAAGGAAGGCAAAGTCACGACTTACGCCTCTGTAGACGAACTGTTTGAAGATTTGGGAATCTGATGTGAGTCCAAGAAAACCCTTACACTTACGATGACCGATACTGGGACTCATTCGGATTTGTATGGAAAATAAAATCAAATCATTAGTCGAACAAAAATAACCAACCGGAAGAAAAGACAAACAAACACAAACATATTAGCAGATAGCACTTGTTGCTGTCCTTGACATCCAATTTACCACTAGTCCCCGTTTGGCGGGGGCAATTCCTCAAGGGCAAGTAAACAAATGCCGTACTTGTTACGGCGTGGAATACTTGTTAGAGGAATGGGCGTGGTAACCCGGATGTCAAGCAAG
>JAFSJF010000058.1 GCA_017439405.1 Bacteroidales bacterium | reverse complement strand
GCTTCCGATACCGAATCGGCCCGAAACCAGGGCTGATACGATATATACCGCATGCTGTAAGGTCAGTATCTTTGTGGTGGTCGCACCCCGTCTTCGCAAACAGGCTAACGCTCCATGCGGCTTAGGAACCCAGTTTGAGACACCAAGCTCGAAGAGGAAAATTACTTCATTGTTTCTCTTGACCGTCCCAACGGGGCGGTTTGCTACCGCATTGTCGCCTGGCACCTAATTTGGCACCTTTTTGACCTATCTCGCTCTTTGGGGCAAGGATTTATAGAGGAAAGATACGAAAATAGTCGCAACCGAAACTTCATCATTGTTTAGGAAACGAGCCACCAGAAATCCCTATAAATGAGGATAATACGCTATTATTGGCGTCGTTATTTTTGCCGTTGGAAAACCAGTAACAAACAAATAACACTTAAAACAATGAAAACAGTATTCAAACTTCTCCTGATGGCCATTGCCTATCTTGCCATCTTCATCCTTGGCGCCGCCAGCGGTGCCATTCACCCTGCTTGCTATGCCTACATCGGAGCCCTGCTGCCGCTGCTGTCCGCCTTTGTATATCTTACGACGGCTATCACCATCCGCGGTTTCGGCGCGGCGACCCTCTTGAACGGCTTTATTCTCGTCCTCTTTCTGATAGCGGGTGAAGCCGACACCACCTTTATCATCGGCATCGTTGCGTTGACTGCACTTGCCGAAATCATCCGTTACTGCTGCAAATACGACACGCTGAAAGGCATCCGTTGGAGTTTCGTGCCCTTTGCCCTTTCGTTCTTCGCCTACACACTTCACTGGTGGACCGACACGGAAGGCTCGCTCGCTGCTGCCGTAGAGGAGATGCGTCCCGGCTATGACTCGCTGATGAAACCTATCATCGACAACGTCCCCATGCTGGTTGTTGCGATACTCTTGACCATCCCTGTTGCCATCCTCGCCATGCGGCTAGCGGAGCGGGCATTGAAAAAGTAAAAAAAGATGCAGGACAAAACATCGCCCCGCATCCGAAAACTAACTCAAAATTCATCCTTTGTACAGTATGACAAAAATCTGATGCAAAGTAACAGCCATTCCCGAAACCGTGAAATCCCTATTGATGGGTATTTTGGTGAGGTCGCTTCACTGTATTTTTGGACTGATAATTGGCAGACAAAAAAAACCGCGACCCGAGAGCCACGGCTTGATGGTAGACAAAAAGCACATAATCTACAGCCTCTCCTTTTCCTCATTTCCCGCACCAGTGCCTTTGGACCGCAAATATGGAATTTTATATAAGGTTCAATTATTTCATATAGTTGTTTTTGACCATATAGTAAAGGCCTTCTCCACAATCACCGTTTTTAAGGTCTTTTAATTCCACTTTAATTACCCAATAAGGAAGATTTGTATTATGGGTTGGACGATTCACGGTGAGTAAGTATGCATTCATTATCTCATTGGCATTGACATATTCGTTAATTTCTTGTTTTTGAAGTAATTCCACTTCCTCGCCATCAATCCAAACGCGAATACCAATTTCTTTGATTGATGGTGATAGTTTTGAGGATTTGGCTTTTTTTGTCACAGGTTGTTGGATAATTTTAGACAAGTCTTCTCCGTGTACCAAAGATTCTGGCTTTTTCTTTTTCATCCAATCGTATGTACGGGTAAGGCTCATAGGGCGAACATATATTTGAAAGGTCGGTACTGCACCTTGAATGTAGAACGAGTGAATACCGTATGCTTCCATTCGATGATAACGGATGTTGAGTATGGTGTCACGGTCAGCGATGAAATTCCAAGCCCAGAACTCCAAACGATGCTGATTCTCTGGTAATCCAGTGTTTAACGCATTGTGGGCATAAGAAGGCTCATAGATGGCGGCAACCGCATTGTAGTTTCCTTTCCTGATTTTTGCTGAATAATAGCCTTCAGAATTGGTCAGTGCTTGAGTGATGGTTTCAAAACTCTCATTCATCCAACATACTGTACAACTGTCTATGGGAGTACCATCAAAATCAGTTACTTTTCCTGAAATCGTTACAGAGTCGTTTTGCGCTTGGGCAACCATCGCCATCAAGCAAAGTGTGAGGATAAAAAATGTTTTTTTCATTGAAAACAGGATTTGAAATTTGAAGGTAATACGGATTTGCCACGAATTAGTTACACATTCATTCAATTTTTCTGGCTGCAAAGGAAGCGAATAGTCCAGACCGCATTGTTACCCAAACGGGTAATAATGGTTTGAAGAGCGAAGAATTACCCATTGGGGTAAGGTTAATTTTGTACTTTTGCATGCAAAACAAAGCAGAGAATGATTCAAAAAGAGGATTTTTTCATCGAGGCAAACCGTGTGGAAGGCATCACCGAGGAAGATTACTTGCGGGCGAAGCCTTATATCGAGACAGCACAGGCCTTCGCACAGACCACGTACCAAAGCATCTACATCATTGATTATTTCAAGAAGAATTTTCTGTATGTATCTGACAATCAGATTTTTCTGTGTGGTCGCACTGCCGAGGAAGTGAAGGCGATGGGCTATGGTTTTTATATGAGCAATGTGCCCCAAGCGGAACTGCCCATGCTGACAGAACTGAACCGCGCTGGTTTTTCAGCCTTTAATGCCACGTCTCGTGAGGACAAAATGCGCTGCCTGATGTCGTATGATTTCCATATCCTTTCCAATAAAAAGAAACTGCTTGTCAACCACAAGATTACACCGCTTTTGTTGAACGAATTGGGGCAGGTATGGTTGGCGCTTTGCACAGTGTCTCTCTCCTCGCACAAGGAGGCTGGACATATTGAATTCCGTCGGATGGGAACGAGTCAGCATCAAGTCTATTCCTTGACCGAGCACCAATGGATTCCACAAGAGGAAATCAGGTTGAAGACCGAGGAAAAGGAAGTTTTGGTGCTTTCGGCGCGAGGCTACACGATGAAGGAAATCGCCGACAAGGTCTGCAAGTCCGTCGATACGGTGAAGTTCTATCGCAAGCAAGTGTTTGAGAAACTGGAAGTCGGGAACATCACCGAGGCTTTGGCGTTTGCCACGAATTATGGGTTGTTGTAAATAGTCAATAGGGGGACAACTTGTCCCCCACATGAAGAACTTGTATGGTTTCAGAAATTTGAAATTTCAAGCGGTGACAAATTGTCACCAATTCATTCTTCATGCATGAGAAAAATCCTTACCTTTGCACAAATATTCATCGAAATGAAGACCAAGCAAGAAATAGTAGAGAACTGGCTGCCGCGTTATACGGGTCTGCCCTTGGAGAAGTTTGGAAAGTATATCCTGCTGACCAATTTCCAGAATTATGTCGACCGCTTTGCCGAATGGCAGGCCGTGGAGGTGGTTGGGCGCGATAAGTCGATGCCATGCGCTACAGATGGCGAAATTACCATCATCAATTTCAGCATGGGCAGCGCCAATGCCGCCACCATTATGGATCTGCTGTGTGCCGTCAAGCCTAAGGCGGTGCTGTTTCTTGGCAAATGCGGTGGCGTGAAGAAAATCAATAAAGTTGGCGATTTGATTTTGCCTATCGCAGCTATCCGTGGCGAAGGTACCTCGAACGACTATTTTCCGCCTGAGGTGCCTGCACTGCCGGCATTCAGCCTTGAAAAGGCCATCTCCACAACCATTCGCGATTATGGCCGCGACTATTGGACGGGAACGGTCTACACCACCAACCGCCGCGTGTGGGAACACGATGATGAGTTCAAGGACTACCTGCGCAAAATACGCTGCATGGCCGTCGATATGGAGACTGCGACCATCTTTTCTGTAGGGTTCCACAACGAAATCCCGACAGGTGCTTTGCTGCTGGTGTCCGACAATCCCATGGTGCCTGAAGGTGCGGTGATTTCAACGAAGAGCGTCCCCACATCCTCGTTGGGCACGAAACCCGTGGGGATGACCTTGAATAACAGTACTACCAGAGCCAATGCCGCCACCACACTGACAGCTACCAACTTCTTACGTTTGAAGATGCGTTTAAGCACATTCAAATAATGACCTAGCAAAGCATTAAAGGCTGTTGTGTATGCGATACGAACCCTCGATTGTAGAGACGCGCCATGGCACGTCTCTACAGAGGATGGTTTCAAAATCAATGCACACATGGCAGGAGCAAGGGTTAAAGCATTGATGAATGAGATGCCTACGGCCACCGCCATCGTTAAGCCGAACTGTTTGAAGAAGATGCCAGTTGTGCCGCCCATGAATGACACGGGGATAAAAATGACCATGAACACCAATGTAGTGGTGAACAGGGTCACCGACAGTCCTTTCATGGCATCGACGGCGGCTTTGTAGGCCGATTTGTAACCTGCATCGAAGTTGGCTTTTACGGCTTCCACCACCACGATGGAGTCGTCAACGACGGTGCCGATGACCAACACCAAGGCAAAGAGCGTCAGCAGGTTGACGGAGAATCCAGCCACCTTCATGAAGGCAAAGGTGCCGATGAGCGACACGAGAATGCCAAGTGCAGGTATCAAAGTGGCGCGGAAGTCCTGCAAGAAGAGGAACACGACCACGAGCACTAACACCATGGCAATCAGCAAGGTGATGATGACCTCGCGGATGGAGGCAAACAAGAAGTCGTTGGTGTTGTCGAAGGTGACAATCTTGACATCCTTGGGTAGTTTTTGGCTCAACTCATCGAGCAGCTTGTCGATGGCGAGGTTGATCTTGGTCGCGTTGGAGCCAGCCACCTGATGCACGGAACCCATTACGCCCGGGTGGCTGTTGATGCTATTGGCATAGTCGTAATCCGACTGCCCCAACTCAATGTCGGCCACGTCTTTGAGATGCAGTTCCTCGCCCGTGGGAAGTGAGGCGATCACGAGGTTCTCAAACTCCGAGACTTCCGTTTTGCGTCCCGTATAGCGCAAGACGTATTGGAACACATTGTCAGAATTCTGACCCAGTGCACCCACCGAAGCCTCTATGTTCTGTTCGGCCAACACGGCACTGATGTCGCTGGGCATCAGCTTATAACGGGCCATCACATCGGGCTTGAGCCAGATGCGTAGGGCGTATTGAGAACCCCACACTTCCACCTTGCCCACACCCTTGATGCGGAGGATGGCGGGACGCAGGTTGTTGTAAAAATAGTTGCTTAGGAAGTTCTCATCGTAGGTGCCGTTGGGGCTTTCCAAGGCGATGATGCGGAGCTGTCCGGGCTGCTGTTTCTCGGTGGAAACACCGATTTGCAGCACCTCGGCGGGTAGCTGCGCCTGTGCCTGGATGACACGGTTCTGCACGTTGACGGCGGCCAAATCGGCATTGGCACCCTGCTCGAAGAACACGGTGATGCTGCCCGATCCGTTGCTCGCTGATGACTTCATGTAGGTCATTCCGTCCACACCGTTGATGGCCTCTTCCAAGGGCGTCACCACGCTTTTCAGCACCGTCTCGGCACTCGCACCCGGATAGCTGGCCCATACGTTGATGGCGGGCGGTGCAATGTCAGGATAGCGCTCCACGGGCAATGATGTGAGTGCAATCACACCCAATGCCACGATGATGACACTGATCACCATCGAAAGCAATGGCCTGTCGATAAAAGTCTTGACATTCATAAAAACAACTTTTAACTATCAACATTTAATTCTTGTTGCCCATAGATTCCCTCCTACACACAAGCCTGCGCAGGAATGACATGGGCAACTCCTAACTATTAACTCCTAACTCCTAACTATCTTCGCTCCTTCCTGCACAAACCCCGCCCCTATGGCAATAATCACATCACCGACCGAAAGTCCCTCCGTCACCACGTAGTCTTTGCCGTTGTTTTGGTTTTCCACTTGGATGATGGTGGAGACCGCCTTGCAGTCAACCACTTTCATCACATACACCTTGTCTTGGATGCTATAGGTGGCTTCCTGCGGAATCACGATGGCGTTGGCATATATCGTAGGCATGACGACCTTTGCCGTTCCGCCACTGAGCAGCGTGCCGTCGGGATTGCCGAAAATGGCACACACCGAGACGGCACCAGTCGATTCATCCACGATACCGCTGATACTCTCCACGTGGCCTGTTTTGTCGTAGCATTGCCCATTCGGGAAATGCAGTTGCAATTCAGGCATGGCACTAATGACAGCTGTAAGACTTTTGTATTCAGACAGATACTCCATGATTTTGGCTTCGGTCATGGAAAAATACACGCGCATTTGGCCGTTGTCGGAGATGCGGGTCAGGCCGTATGCAATCGTTGGGCCGACGTAATCGCCCTTGCGGTAGGGTATCCTTCCGACCACACCGTCCGATGGGCTTCGCAACTCGGTATAGCTGAGGTTGTTTCGGGCAGAGGTAAGTGACGCCTGCGCTGCTGCGTGGTTGGCTTTGGCCACTGCGAGGTCGCTTTTGGCAGCGGCCAGTTCGTAGTCGGAGATGACGCTTTGTTCGTGGAGTTTCTGCTTGCCTTCAAACTCCAACTGTGCCTTTTCCAAAGCCGCGCTCATCTGCTGCACATTGGCCGAAGCCTCAGCTACAGCGGCTCTCCAAACGGCATCGTCGATGCGGAACAGCAAATGGTCTGTCTTCACGCGGTCGCCTTCCTTCACATAAATGCCTTGTAGATAGCCTTCGATGCGTGGAATGACGCGGATGTCCTGCAAGCCCTTGATGGTGGCTGCATATTCGGTGTTTATCTCGAAATCGCGAGTGGCGATGGTCAGCAATTCATGGCTTTGTGGCTCGTCAAGGTCGCTTTCTTGTTGGTGGCTTGATGCGCATGAGAGCATCAGCACCGGGATGATAATTAGGAGGATTTTCTTCATGCTATTTTCGAATCACTTTTTGGAACCTAAACATTTCATCGTCTTTCCACATATACTCCACGATGTGGAAACCGCATTTGTTGACGTAGAAGTGGATGTTGCGCTTCTCGAAATAGGGTGTGCAGGTCTCCCAAACTTTCACTTCAGGATTCAACTGCTCCACGGCGCACCAGGCGGCATAGCCGATGCCTTTGCTGTGCGCCTTGGGCGAGACAAACAACAACTCCAACTCGCCATGGTCGCCTTCGACGCGAAGCACCACACCGCCGACCTTTTCCCCACCCAAAATGATGCGATAGGCCTCTCCGCCGTTGATGGACTGCTCGATGGTGTCGTGCGAGATGATTTCGCCGTCTTCCTCGAAATGGTCGTCACGCACCCCAAACTCCTCCGTGGCGCCATACTTGAACGCCCATTGGTTGTCGAGGATGAACTGCTCTTTGTCGTCAGGCTCCAACGGAGCCAAGGTCACTTGTGGTTGGTTGCTCATATTAGGTATATGTTATGAGCTGCAAAATTACCGAGGTTGCCGCAGGCGATTGGCAAACAAATCAGCCTTTAAATGTCACTTTTCAGTCCAAAATGGGTTGTTTTTAGCGAAAAACAGCTATTTTTGGGGATATTATGTCACTTTTTGTGCAACGCCCCGTTGCACAATTACCTTGGCGGCACAACATCTGCTTTTCGGAAGAAATCAACAAACCGATAGGCATTACCTCGTGGGAAACGGCAATAGAAATCGAGAAATAAATCATTTTGCCAAATAGGGGAAGCTGTGAAACGGTGAAGTTTGTTGTGAAGTAAACGATGCTTGCGCATTTTTGCAACGGCAAAAACTAATAGTCGCAAGACAAAATAAACTAATAAACACAGCTGAAATTATTGGATTTCAGCATCAAAAAGCGGAGTGTTTTTATTACTTTTTGCAGTAAATATATTGTTGAAATAGAAAAAGATTTGTATCTTTGCAGCGTCAAAAACTAATGTTGGCAAGACAAAATAAACTAATGTTAGTGAAGCAAAATAAACTAACAACAACGGCGCAAAATATACTAATATGGCAACATCACAAGAGAAATTGGCGGAGTCATTGGCGGTGTTGAAGGCGTATCAGGATGCCCATGGGGACAATTTAGTGATCCAAGGAGCGGACACGCTGGGACGGACGCATACGGAGCGGTTGGTAAACAGCGGGTATCTGCAAATGGTCATGAAGGGTTGGTATATCCCGTCATCGCCAGGAAGCGAGGGCGATTCCACGGTGTGGTATGTGTCGTACTGGCATTTCATTACGGCTT
>JAFSJF010000057.1 GCA_017439405.1 Bacteroidales bacterium | reverse complement strand
GCGTTCCACATTCGCGGACTGAGGGTTCGCAATGACTCCAAGGGATACGTGGATGATTGTTTATGATGAGAGAAATACTGTCGAAATAGACCTCCGCTTGCAGCAGATCGGCGCGGTTGGTCTGTTCGTAATAGTTCTTGTACAGCAGTTCTGACAAGAGGAGGTGGGCGTAATGCAGGTCGTATTCCACCGGCACGGCGACGCTGTCGAACCATGGCAACAACAACGCCAAGGCGCTGTCGGGCTGCCGCCACATGAGGCTGTCGACGGCGACCAATTTGGGGGACGGCCCTTCGATGCTTCGACTTTGCTCAGCAACCTCGAGCTCAGGGACCTGGGAAGGTCGGGTGCAGGCGGCCAAGAAGCCTAATAGAAGCACTATGAAATTACACCTTGCTTTCATCTTACCAAACATCACTGTTTCACCACCTTCCTAAATACCGTCTTGCCGTTTTCCAACTGCACCTTCACTACAAACAAACCCGAAGGCAGTGGGCTCAGGTCGAGATCGTAATGCTGTGCAACGGCACTGGTTTCTTGAACAACGTTGCCCGTCACAGCGATGAGCTGGCAACGAACAGCCGTTTCCGCCAAGTCGACATGCAGGACGTCTCTTGTCGGGTTGGGATACAAACCCATGGCGGCCTCATGACGATCGTCAAGACCCGTCAGGTCGTAGCCGACGGTCCAACTTTCGGGCAAGCTGTTATCGAGGTTCAAGTCGATGAGCTCCAAATAAGGTCCATCCCCATCGGCCTCCCAAGGCCATGGGGCGCTGTCGTAATAATGCACTTCATCGATGACGTTGCCCCAGGCATCAGCCAGCACAAGGTTCTCCGACTTGTTGGAAAGGTTTCTCGTAAACTGCCCGAAAGGAAGGGTGTTATAATAATCTCTGAAAGCCAGCGAGTCGGAACAAAGCACCAAGGCCTCGTGGCCACCAACTTGGGCATGGTCGGGGAAACTAAATGTGACTCCCAATTCGCGGAAATAAACCCCCGTCAAGTCCACTTCCTCGTCGCCGTTATTGGTGATTTCTATGAACTCGAGACGGTCGCCGTCGATGTCCCAATAGTCTTGGGGATGGTAATGGATCTTGGAGATGACCAATGGCGGCAGGTCGACGTCGGCACAGCCTTCATACGGGCCTATGTTTTGGTTCAACCAGTTGATGCGCAGCTGTATCCAGTTTTTCATATCACCCATCCACTGCTCGTGTTGCGTCATGTTGTGCCAGCGTTGGTTGTCGCGTCCGATGGCTTCGGTGATGAGCGCTTCGATTTCATCCATGCGGTTGCACACAAACTCGTAGCTCAACGGCATTCCCGGGGCCGTCTGCTCAAACCAACGCCGTGCCAGATAGCAGCGATAAAGGTCGGTGTTGAACAGGTCCCTCCAAAACTTCGGCCCGTTGTTGTCCTGGTTGTTGAACTGCCACACGTCATAACGGCTGCGACTACCGAATGCATCGTAACCATAGGTGAGGTTGTAATCCCACACGGGCCCGGCCCTGAGTTTGCCGTTTCGATCCTTATGGAAGAACGTGCTCAACGAATAGACATCCACATTAGAGGAATATTCGGCCACCAGCATGAAGTCGACAAAGGAAGGTATGTCGATGACTGAAGGGATGCCCGTGCTGATGGAGGTGTCGTGGCGGTTGGCCACAGTGGCCAAATTGGTAAAGACACCATGGATGTAGTTGTTTTGCGCCAGAGTAACGTTTTCGGGCTTGGGATAATGGTGGATGAAATCCGTGTAGTAAGGCCACCAACCGTAACCATATTCTTCCATCGACCAGGCGACGGGATCGCCATTAGGCTTGTCGGCCTTGGTGATGTAACCACCGCTGACTTCGGGGTAATTGTTGCACGAGTCGTCCATCTTCGCGATGTTAACCCTGTCGTCGTCCACCTTAATCTTCTCCATGAAAACATAAAGCCCTTTGTAGTCACCGTTCACCATCACCTCGCAATATACGCGTCGCACGGCATACTGTCCCAAGCGTTCGAAAAGCTCATATGACAGCACGTCGCGCAAGCCGGTCTGATCGAAGGCCAGTGAGTTGAGAATCCAATCGTTTTCCTTTGGCATGCCCAACAGGCTGACGTTGTTGTTGGTGACATTGTCGGCTTGCAGCGTTGTCAGGCCGTATGGCTTCTTGTCGAAAAATTGCTGCGAAGTGCTGCCACGCACCTCAATGCTGATACGACCGTCATAGTTTAGATAAGCAGGATTGTTGATATCGCTCAGATAATTCCGTGAGCCATCCTGATGCCAGATGATCTTCATCGTACCCATCACACGGGGCTCATCGGGAATCGGAACGCCCCCATCAGTCTCGATGACGACAATAGGCAGGTTGCTATCCGTGAGAATCTGCGCTTGGATGATCGCACACAATAACGACAAGAAAACGGTAAAAATTATCTTTTTTACATTCATCATATCACCTCCTTCTTCTACCCCGTCTTCCTTCAACGATCTTGGCAAACTTGTTCTTGGATTTTCGCAAAGTGGAAAACTTAGTCACCGTACCTGCTTGGGGACCTTTCAGGTTCAGGATATGGGAACGCGAAGCTATGAAACCGCCATCGTCGCTGTCGTCGATTTTGCCGTATTTGTTCTTTTTGGATGCAAAAACAATCACGTTGTCGAGATACCAACTATTGACATAAGAGCCTTCACCTGAAAAATAAAGGCAAAACTGCGGTGACTTGGTGGACCATTCTTCCATGTCGAAGGTAAGCAGATACTGGCTTTGTGCCACGCTGCCCGTGAGGGTGTCTTCCCAGATGCTCTCCCAGTGTTCACCGTCTTGCGAGATGCCGATGCCGATTTGGGCGTTCAGGGGGCCTTGTGTAGCCTCAAAGCAATGGTTGAATTGGAAATTGATGAAATCGTACTTCTCCAGATCGACGGCAGGCGTCACCAGCCGGGTGGTACCCACGAAGTTGAAATCGGGATACATCTGTAACTCATGCGACTTGCCTCCCGCGTAAGAAGTGTTGGACAAATACCACACGGCCCAATTGTCGCCTTTCACGTCCCAGCCCTCCTCAAGCCAAGGGTTGAAAAAACCCTCACACAACACCACGTCACCCTGCTGCGCGAAAAGCGACAATGTGAAGACAATGGCGAATAATGTGAGTAGACGTTTTTTCATCCAACTTCCTGTTTTGCCGACAAAGGTATTAAAAAATGCGCATGAGGGGGTTATTTTCTTATTTTTGCAGAAAAATACACATCATGCCAGCAAAAGAGAAAACCGCCTTTTTCTGCAAGGAATGCGGCAACGAGTCGCCGAAATGGTTCGGGAAATGCCCTGCCTGCGGCGCATGGAACACCTGCGTGGAAGAGACCGTGGTCACGGGAAAGGACAGCAAGTCTGTGAAGAAAAGCGTTGGGATGGAGATGGATAAAGGTTTTCCTGTTCCCATCAAGGAAATCGGCAACGCCAAAGAACAACGCATCATACTGCCTTATGAAGAGCTCAACCGCGTGCTCGGCGGTGGCTTGGTGCTTGGCTCCCTGACCCTTGTGGGCGGCGAACCTGGCATCGGCAAGTCGACCTTGCTTTTGCAGACAGCCTTGCAACTGGCTGGAAGAAAGATACTTTACATCTCGGGCGAAGAAAGCCAGACCCAAATCAAGATGCGCGCCGAGCGCATCGGCATCCACAACACCGACTGCCTCATCCTCACAGAGACCAACACGCAAGAGATCCTGAAGCACTTCAAGAACGTGCATCCCGACATTGTGATTGTCGACTCCATACAGACGTTGGAATCGCCTTATGTGGACGCTACGGCGGGCAGTCTCTCGCAGATTCGTGAGACGGCCGCGGAAATGAACAAAATCGCCAAGGCCTATCAGGTGCCGGTGTTCCTCATCGGCCACATCACCAAGGACGGCAGCATCGCCGGACCAAAGATTTTGGAGCACATCGTCGACACGGTATTGCAATTTGAGGGCGACCGCCACTATGGCTTCCGCATCCTGCGCACCATCAAGAACCGCTTCGGGTCGGCTTCGGAATTGGGCATCTTCGAGATGAACGCCTCGGGCCTCCGCGAGGTGACCAACCCCAGCGAGATCCTCCTCTCGCAACGCGACGAGGAAGTGAGCGGCATCGCCATCGCCGCCACCATGGAAGGTCAACGCCCCATGCTCATCGAAACACAAGCCTTGGTGAGCAGTGCTGCCTACGGAACGCCGCAACGCTCTGCCACAGGTTTCGACATCCGCAGGATGAACATGCTGCTGGCAGTCTTGGAAAAGCGTGCTGGATTCCGACTTTCTATAAAAGATGTTTTCTTGAACATTGCAGGAGGTCTCCATGTGGACGATCCCGCCATTGATTTGGCCGTCATCGCCGCCGTGCTTTCCTCGAATGCCGACATTCCCATTCCTTCGCGTTATGCCTTCGCCGCCGAGGTGGGTTTGTCTGGCGAAATCCGTGCCGTGACTCGCATCGAAGCCCGCATTGCAGAAGCCGACAAATTAGGCTTTGAGAAAATCTTCGTTTCGAAATACAATGCCAAGGGCTTGGACACCAAGCGCTTTAAGATTCAGATTGTTCCCGTGGCTTCGGTGTATGAGTTGGGGGCGGAGTTGTTTGGATAAATGCCTAAATCCATTCTTCTTCCTCTAAGTCTTGGAACACGACATTGGTGATGTTATGCTTTTTGAAAAGATTCTTTACACGCTCAGTCACAATGATTTTACCGCTTCCTTCAGGTGAGAAAAAATCACAACCATCCCAACTTTCCAAAGGGAAATAAAAACCTTTCATTATCGAAAAGCGGCCTGAAGGGATTATTATGTCGGAGTTTTGAATCGCCTCTTCAGGATATTC
>JAFSJF010000056.1 GCA_017439405.1 Bacteroidales bacterium | reverse complement strand
TGTACGGCTGCCACTGTGTGACAGCCCTACAACCGAACAACTGAACAACTGAAAACTGCCAACTATCAACTGAATGAAATACTACCTCCTCCCCCTCGGCTGCCAGATGAACCTCAGCGACACGGAGCGTGTGCGCACGGTACTCAACGGCATGGGCTTCGTCGAGACCGACGACGAAAACGAGGCCACCATCCTCGGCATCATCGCCTGCTCGGTGCGCCAGAAAGGCATCGACAAGGTGTATGGCCGCATCGAGAAATGGAACGCCATGAAGCACCGCACCAGCTCATCACATTCGTGTCGGGCTGCGTGCTGCCCGCCGACCGCGTGCGTTTCCTCAAGCTCTTCGACCTCGTCTTCCCCATGAACGAGCTGCCCAAGCTACCTGATATGATTCGGCAGTATGGCATCGTCACGCCGGCCTCACTGAAAATGGGAGAAGAAATTGACATCCAACCCGTTATCAAACCCATCGCGCCCTTGTTCCACAAGGACGACAAAATCAACCCGTCGGCCAATATGGACAAGTTCTGGTCGATCACGCCGACGCAAACCTCTGATTTCGAAGCTTTCATCCCGATTCAGAACGGCTGCAACAAGTTTTGCACTTACTGCGCCGTGCCCTACACCCGTGGCCGCGAGGTATCGCGTCCCTCGGAAGAGATTTTGGCCGAGTTGAAGGAATTGGTCGAAAAAGGCTACAAGAGCATCACGCTTTTGGGACAGAACGTCAACTCCTACGGCTTAGACAAGAAAGGCGAAGAGATTGACTTTGCGGAACTTTTGCGCCGCGTGGGCGAGTTCGGGAAGGCCTCTGGCAAGGAGTTTTGGGTCTATTACACCGCGCCACACCTCCGCGACATGAAAGACGACGTCATCGAGGTGATGGCGCAATACGACTGCCTCGCGAAGCAAATCCACATTCCCATCCAAAGCGGCGACGAGAACATGTTGCAACGCATGAACCGCCACCACAACCTCGCCACCTACCGCCACATCATCGAGACCATCCGCGAGAAGCTGCCTACCGCCACCATCTTCACCGACATCATCGTGGGTTTCACGCACGAGACCGAGGAGGAATTCGAGAACACGCGCAAGGCCATGGAAGAGTTCAAATACAACATGGCGTTCATCGCACAATACAGCGTACGCCCTGGAGCCGTAGCCTCACAATGGGAAGACGATGTGCCGAAGGAGGTGAAGCGCGAGCGTTACCACCGCCTCACCGAGGAACTGATGAAACACAGCCTCGTTTACAACCAGAACCTCATCGGCAAGACCGTGAAAATGCTCGTAGAGACCCAAGACCGCAAGAACGGCTACCTCACCGGACACACTGAAGGCAAGATTATCATTCGGTTTGCTTCAAAAGACACGAGCCTTATCGGCCAATTCGTGGACGTAAAAGTCAATTCGGCTTCGCCTCTGTCGGTCGAAGGGGAGATAATTCCTCATATTCGTACCTGACTTTCTCTCCCACCGTGACAACCAAATAACTCGGTGTCACCTTGGTGTCGTTAAGGTTGTCGGTCATCACATACTGCACGCCTCCGAACTGACGCTGTTCGCGCATGTGGAAATGGCCCATGATGACCATCTCGACATTGTTACGGCTCATCAGGTCCATGAAGGCGTATTGTTCGTCCTGAGGCAGATTGGCTGCGGGAGTTGTCGTGTAGTTATATGAAGTGCGGAATAGCCAATTGTGGCTAATCACGAAGCAATGGCGGTAATCAGCGCGATGTGAAAGCTGCTCCTCAAGCCAGTCGAGTTGGCGCTTGCCATGTGTGCCATTGCCCGAATCGAGGAAAATGAAGAGGTCTTGGTAACCGCTCACGGTCTTCACCGTCACCGTGTAGGTCGAGGTGTGAAAATACCGCTTGTAGAAAGGCGTGCAGTCGAAATACACGTCATGGTTGCCGATGACGGGGAAACAGGGGTCGTTCTTGGCCTGAGTCTCAGGGTTAAAGGACATCGCCTCAGCCGACATCCTGAAACCCGCTTCGCCGCTTTCATTCACCAAGTCGCCGGCATGGATGGCGAACAGCGCCATCGGGTCGTTGCGCTCGGCGGTAATGTATTGGTATAATCGGTCTTTCTCCCCTTGCGGCACGATGCTGTCTCGTTCGGAATAGTGTGAGTCTGAGCAGGAATAGACCCGATACTCATCAGGGGCATTCCCAATGACGGGTTCGCTATTCTGAGCATTGTAGTCGAGCCAGTCGGCCACACGTTCCTCGGTGTCGCTTCGGTTGACAACCATACCAGCGATGTCAAGACGGTTGCAGCCTGAGGCAAGAATTGCGGCTGCGGCGAACAATATAAGGTGTTGCTTTTTCATGGTGTTCAGTTTTTAGGTTTCCAAACCAGTCCGACATTGCCGAACCAGCCATTGTATTGAGCCGAGAGGTTGAGCACACCCGAAGGATGCAATCCTGCTTCGGCGGTAATTCTCAATCCGTTGCCGAGATTGTAATAGCCGTTTAAGCTGTAGAAAAACAGCGTGAACCGCTCGATGACGAAATCCCTGTAATTGGACACGCGTGCGCCTACATTCCAAGGATGTTCTTGGTCGAACAGGTTGCCTTCCACGCAAAAAGTGACGTTCATCGGCTCGAAGGTCACATCCATGCCGCCGTTCTTGCGCAGCGGGATGGGAGCCGTGTATCGGTTGGACAATCCCAACTGGAAATTGAAATGGCGGTTGCGCCAACCCAAGTCCAACAAGGCGTTGAACTCCTGCATGTTGTAGCTCGGAAACAGGCGATAAAGATAACGGTTTTCCAAATAGAGCATGCCGCTTTTCGCCTTGAGCAGACTGACACGCCATTGCACGTTAAGGGCATGTCGGTTCAGTGTCGTGCCTTGATAGCCAAAGCCAATGTTGAAGTTTTCAGCCATCTGACAATCAGCATTTAAGGCCAACGATGCACTACTGCCAGAGGTTCGTGTGTAGTCAAACTCGCCGTAAGTTTGCAACATCCATTGCGCTCGTGCGGCAAAAGCGCACAACAGCAAAACCAAAATCAAAAGGATTCTCTTCATAACAAATGGTTTGAATTTCACTTTTTCCAAAAAAAGCAAGTCGCAAAATGACTGCAACTTGCCTTCCTTGTGGAGATTACCGGACTCGAACCGGCCACCTTCAGATTGCGAACCTGACGCTCTACCAGATGAGCTAAATCCCCTTTCGAGGCTGCAAAAATACAATATTTTTCGTTTAGAACAGCACCTTAACAGAAATAAAACTCTTTTTACTTTGCACTTTGGGATTAAATCGTAATTTTGCGCGATTTTTAAAACTCATAAACCTATGAATATCGAAGAATATATCGTCTTTAGGGTCAATGCCTTGCTTCACGCACACGATGCCCGCATCGTGATGCGCCTCGAAGGCGGCATGAGCAACTACACCTACGTCATCGAATGCCAAGGCAAACAATATACCTACCGCGTGCCAGGCAAGTTCGCCGAAAGGTTCGTTGACCGCGTCGAAGAATGGGAAAACATACAAGAAGTGAACCGCCTTGGGCTAAACAATATCACCGAATACGTCGAAATCCGCTCGGGCGAGAAACTGGCCGAATACGTCGAAGGCACCATCATGAGCACTACCGACATCGTGTCGTACAACAAAATGTCGGTGGCTGCGCTGAAGAGAATCCATGGCAGCGACCTCAAATTCCGCGACTACAACGCCTTCGGACGCTTAGACACCTACCAAGGCTACTGCCTTGAAATGGGCTTCACCTTCCCGCAAGAATACCTCGACCTCCGCAACAAACTCGACAGCCTCCGCCCCACCATCGACAGCGTGCCCAAGGTGCCTTGCCACTGCGACTACCAACCCACCAACCTCGTCATCAGCGGCGACAAGCTGTATGTGCTCGACTGGGAGTTTGCCGGCATGAACGACCCCTTCTACGACATCGCATGCTACGGCAACGCGGGCTTCGACAAGGCTTTGGCCCTGCTGAAGGAATATGTAGGACGGGAGCCTAACAAAGACGAACTGCAACGCCTCTATTTCCACCGCGCCTTCCAATGCCTGCAATGGTTCAATGTTGCCATCTTCAAGGATCGCGTAGGCCTAAGCAAGGACCTCAACATGGACTTCAACACTGTCGCGTTCATGTTCCTCGGCATGGCGAAGGAGCTGCTGGAAAACTATGATAAATTATGAATGTAGAATTAAGAATGTAGAATTAAGAATGTAGAACAGATGCAAGGTCTTAACACGCTTTGCCTTATTCTGCATTCTTAATTCATAATTCAGCATTCAATATAGGAAGTCTGACGCAGAGAAGCTGCCATAATCCCCGTCCAAACCCAACTCGGCCTTGGCCTCGTCAGAGAGCATGTCGATGCTCCAAACGGGATCGAAAGTGAGTTCAACATCGACGCTTTTCACGCCCATAATGGCCTGCACCTTAACCTGTACCTCGGCAGGAAGCGTTTCGGCCACGGGACAGTTGGGGGCGGTCACTGTCATCACGATTTTCACATTGCCTTCAGTATCCACCTCAACACCATAAATCAGGTGCAAGGTCCAAATGTCAACTGGAATCTCGGGGTCGTAAATGGTTTTCAGGACCGAGATAACCGTATCCTTCAGGCTTTCTGTTTCTTGCTGGTTCATGCGTTTCCCTCCTTGATTTTAAAAGCCTCGGCATATAGTAACATCTGCTTGAGCATGGCCAAAAGACCGTTTGAACGAGTGGGCGACAAATGCTCTTTCAAGCCAATATCGTCCAAAAAGCCAAGGTCGGCTGACAAGATGTCCTCAGGTGACTGCCCTGAAAAGACCTTGATTAACAAATTGACAATGCCCTTGGTGATGACTGCATCGCTGTCGGCACTATAAAACACCTTGCCCTCCTTTAACTCGGCATTGAGCCACACACGCGATTGGCAGCCGTTGATGAGATGCGCTTCATCGCGGTATTTTTCCTCAATCATCGGGCATTCCTTCCCCATCTCGATAAGCATGGCATAACGGTCCATCCAGTCGTCAAACATGGAGAAATCCTCAACAATACTTTCCTGTATCTCTTTTATAGTCATATTTGCACATGTTTTGTTCAATAAAAAAAGCGGAGAACCGTGTTGTTCTCCGCTTCACACTAACCTTTTGATACTCAATATACGAGGAATTTTGTAGTAGCGGAGCGTGTACCCTCGCTGATGCGAAGGATGTAGGACCCCGTACTTAAATCGACCATATTAATTTCAATCTCGTGGGAACCCTCGCTCAGGCGACCAAGGTTTTGGCTCATCACCATACGGCCCATCAGGTCAAACACCTGATAGCTGACATTGGCGTTGCCTTCGGCCTCAAAACGAGCCACCGCCTGCGTGTAGGCTGGATTGGGATAAACGCTGACTGTTGCTTCGGCTACAACACCGGGAAATTCAGGAACGTCGGTCCCTGAGTTGAGCTTGTAATTCTCGCAGCGGAACACGCCTCTGCCATAAGTGGCGGCATAGACAATGCCTGTGTTTTTCACGCCAGGATAAAGCTCCACTATCGTGTCTTCGGGACTTGCCAAAACAACATACCTGTCTTCTTGGCTGACGATTTGTTGCTTCATCTCCATCACCGGAATTTCGCCCATCATCTTGGCATCGGCAATCCAGTTGGCGTTATTAACGTCAAAGGCTCTATAAACTCCACGCTCCGTTCCCAAAAGCACATGGCCTGTCGTCATTTCAATCAGCGATGAATACACCGGCATCTTAGGCAGGTTGGCCTGCTTGGAAACGAAGACAGGTTCATCGGCAAGTGCATTGGTGGTATAGTAAACATAATCATCATTACCATAGTTGCCCAAAGTGACAATGAGCTTGTTTGCATTCCTCGGGTCAACGGATACTGAGGTGACGCATTGCGTTGATTCGAAGATAAGCTGAGTGGTCACTTGGAAACCTTCTGATGTGTAGAAGCCCGTATTGTCATCCACCACCGTATTCAAGTTGGACAGACGATAAACCCTGCCACCCTTTGTGCCAATGAACAAGTTGTCGCCATCAGCGGAAATGGCCATGCAAAGCGGGGTGCCGTCAAAGCCCAATGACTTCCTTGAAATCTCATACCACTTCGTTTCCTTGGCGAAAACCAAAGGGATTCTGGTCACGAAGACCTCATTGGTGGAGGTCACATACAACTTGGCCGTAACAGGGTCTTGGATATCGATGGAATCGTTTACGGCAAGGGCGGAAGGAAGGGTGTAATAGAAAGGATAATTGTTCTCACTCATGCAAGTAATGGTAGTGCCAGCCGGGATGACAGCCTCTGTTGTGTTCTTGAAATTGACGGTCTCCGGGTTGTTGGCATCGTTGAAGTTCTCATACAGCAAGATGGGAGTGCGGAAAATCTCCGAAAGGCTGATGGGATATTCATTATCCGAAGAGGAGAAGTTCGTCGAGACCCAGTCCTCGCCAGCGGTCTCAGTACGGTTGAGGCTACCGTTCTTGGAGGTGACGAAGAGGGTTTGGGGGTTGATCAAAGAGATGGCGCAGGGACCACCGTGATAGTCATCATCGAACATGCCGCTGTTGTAGCCCGAAGGATTGATCCAATTGCCGTGACCGTCGGTGTCAGTGCCATCGATTCCGTTCATCAGGACGATTCCATGGTCAAGGCCAGAGGCAATGATACGTCTGTCACTGCCCGAAATGGCCACATTGGTCATACGAGTGGTGATGTAGTTCCTGTTGCAGTTGCTAAACGAGAACACACCGCCGTTAATGCTAGCCTTAAACACGCCACCGTCGGTACCGATATAGCACTCGTTGGCATTGTTGGGATTGAAGGTCATAGCGTGGAGACCGACGTGCAGGTATGATGACGAGTAGTAAGTGGTGCTGGAACCGTTAGTGATTTGTGAGGTCATGAAATAGCCTGATCCGCTTTCCGACCTTTGAAGTTTCCACAGGTCATAGCCTGTGATGTACAAAACGCCTGCATCGCTGGGATCGACCAAAATGCCATGGTTGTAGAGGCCCATGCTCCCATACAAGTCGTGGCCTTGTGATGGTGTGGTTGAAGGCAGAGCCACAACCCAAGTGGATCCCTTGTCGTAAGAGACATAAATGCCAGTATGACGCCCATTGCTACCGATGGTCGAAGCGTAAATCGTGTTGGCATCTGTCGGGGCGGTAGCAACGTCGAGAATGCCTGCCGCGACAGGAAGTGCAATAATCGTGGTACCATCCTCGTCGTATTGGATGTAGTCGTCTGAATGGCAAACCAAGTTGTCAATCGTGCCAATGTATATCTTTCCATCGCAGGAGACCACCAATACATTGTCAGCGGTGGTTTTCATTTCGTCGCAACGACCTTCGAGGACGGTAGTCCAAGTGGTGCCTTTGTCGTAAGAGACTTTCAGACCCTCTTCGGTGGCAGCCAACAAGGTGTTGCCCAAAAAAGTAATGTCGTTAACGAAGCTCCAAGCCGTGACCTCATTAGCTGAGGGGACAGTGCTTGGCAGGACGGTAACCACGTCATCGACAATCTGGTAGATGCCGCTACCGACGAAGCTATTGTCGTAACCATAATCGGAGATGCCGTTGTAGGAAATGGCATTGCCGCCGTCTCCTGTACCCACGTAAATGGTACCATCGGCAGCTTGGGCCATACAGCTGACCATCAGATCGGTTTCGCCCACTTGATGCCAAGTGATACCGTAGTTGTAGGATTTGTAAACACCACCGCCTTTCGAGCCGATGTAAACGACACCGGTAGGTCCACCCGTATTGGGGTTCACTTTGTTGTCGTACAGAATAGCCGTAGTCTGGCCGCCCATGTTGTCAGGACCCATGCTAAGCCAATAAAGCGGGTCTTCTGAAGCATTCCTCGTGTTTTGGGTTTGAGCTGCTTTGATCATCCATGCGGGATCAATCAAGCCTGTGTGCTGATTGACGCGCAACTCGCTCATAAACTGTTCTGCCGAGGCAGTTCCTTGCGTGCGCGGCACATAATGTCCGCCATTGTCAGCGATGGTGATCGACTGACCTAAAATCAAGATTACCAATAGTAAACTGAAGGGTAAAAATCTCTTTTTCATATCACTATAATTTGATTAACTATCTGTTTAATAAATGTTTCAACAGTTTTGCACACTCCATTTCATGGAAATATTGGTCTGCAAATATAGGACATTCTATCAAAGATTCGACAAAATGATGAAAAAAAATGTGTTTTTTTTCCAAAAGTATTTGTTTTCGGCCACAAAAACGTTCAAAACGCAAGCATGGTTTCGGCCTGCAGCCAACCGATGCTTCCGTTGGCAATCCTGACCTTGTTCCAGCCATCGGCGTGGTCGAGAATCTCGACCTTGGTGCCTTCGTGGAGCACAAACAGGTCAACGCTGGCCTCGTTAGGAGTGCTTTTCACCGTCACCGTTGGGGTCATGATGATGGCCTGGTCTTCGGTCGATGAGGCTTGTTTCAGTTGTGCGGCAAACAGCACCGACAGGGCGAACACGACGAGCATCAGCAAACCAGCAAAAAAGCCCAGCTTTCGTAGCCCCATGCTCTGTCCACGCAAAAAGAGGAAGGCCGAAACCAGCAGTAAGCCGAAAGCCACGATGGACAATATCGTCCACTGCTGTCCTGAAAGGGAGTGTTTCAAGCCGTCCCAACCCTTGGCGATGAACGACTGTGGCACTTCCTCAATCTTATCGACGATGGCGAGGTTGGCGATGGCGAGGTTGGTGCGCGCGTCGTCGTTGCTCGGGTCGAGCTTGAGGGCTTTCTCGTAATAGTAGATGGCCATGGGATAGTCGCGCAGCTTGTAGTGGGCGTTGCCCATGTTGAAATAGAGCGCAACCGATTCCAATTCGCTCTCGGCCACACGGTTATAGAGCATCAAGGCCGAGTCGTAGCGGCCAGCGTTGTAGGCGGCGTTGGCCTCGTCAAACCATTGTTCGGCCGATTCTTGCGCCTTTCCGCCGACCGCGAGAAGCATTAATATAAATAAGGTGTATCGTTTCATTTTCTTGTCCTTTCTTGTTTACAACACTTTTTCGGCTTTCGTAATGACTTCTATGCCTTTTTGATAGAGGTCGCCCATTTTCTCTTCGGCGTTGCCAGGGGCAAAACGGGCAAACTCGCATTGGTTCAGCGTGTCGATGAACTGCTGCGTGAGGTCATCGGGCACGTTCTTTTCCTTCATGGCCTCGCTGACGGTGTCCATAGACAGCTTCGAGCGTTCGATGCCGAGCTTGTCGGCAATGTAGCCCCACAAGGCCTGCGACATCTCCACGTAGAAGTTGTCTTGGTCTTTCACCTTCAGGTATTGTTCGGCTTTCTTGAGCCGGCCACGCGCCACCTTGGTGGCTTTCTTGTTGCGGTTGGCCATCGTGTCTTCCTTCGACTGTTCGTGCTTCTTTGAGACCAACAGCACGATGACAAATGCAAGCAACAAGGCAAGCAGAATCACGAAATAAGGCGCTGTGCCAAAGAAAGCGGAATGCTTGGTTTTCAGTTGAGGGTTGCCGGTCGTGATGTGGAGGATGTCACTGCCGAGATACTTGATGTCCTCTTGGTTGGAGGTATACACACCACCGTCGCCATCGCCGCCCGCGCCCTTCTCGACATGGACGCTGTAGCCGTCGGAACGCAAAGTGGTGTAGGAGCCGTTGGCCGGATTGAAGAAGGCGAACTCGGTGGGGCTGAGGTTGAAGTCGCCGGCGCGTCTCGGAATGACTAAATACTCAGCCTTTTTCGCTCCCGAAAGGCCTTGCGCCGAATTGTTCACGTTCACGCTGACTTTCGGGTCATAGACCTCGAAATCGGGCGGGAAGCTCGGCGTGGGCATTTGCAGAAGCTCGATGTTGCCCGTGCCCGAAACGGTGAGCGTGAGCGTAAAGGCCTCGTTGGTCTTCAGCTCGGTCTTGTCGATGTCCGACTTGAAATTGTAGTTGCCCACCGCGCCCGCGAAACTGCCGGGCTGGCTCTCCACGGGCAGGTTCTTCACGTCGATGGTGAGGCTTGAGGTGGAAAGCTCCTTCTGCACATTGACAATGTTGCGGTTGAAGAACGGGTCGTTGAAGAAAATGTCAAACGGGTCGTTGCTGCGCCGGTTGTTGCTCTCCGTGCGGATTTGCGCGACGCATTCGATGGTCATCGGGTCGATGTTGAGCTTGCCGCTGCGCTGCGGCACCACGACCATCTTCTGGATTTCGGCCACGGTGTATTCCACGCCGTTGACGTATTCCGAGCTTTGGCGCAACGAGCCGCCGTTGTTGTCGGAAATGTCCTTGGTCCAGAAGCCGGCGTAGCTCGGCGACTTCCCGACCGACAATGACGACACGGGTACTTTGGTGTAGAGCTTGTAAGTCAAAACGATTTGTTCGCCAACGTAAACCGTTTTCTTTGAGGGCGTTACCTTAAGGAACAAGTCCTTTCCGCTCACTTGCGGGTCGTTGGTGTTTTGGCTTTGGCCTTGACTTTGGCTTTGTCCGCCGCTGCCACTCGAGGCTGCCGCATGGCTTCCGTCATCGGGAACCACTTGTATTTCAAAAGGTTCGCTGCTGATTTTGTCGCCTTTCACCGTCAGCGAGGCCGCGCCAACGCGGAACGTGCCTTCCTTGTAGGCCTGAAGCGCAAAGGTGTAGGTGTTTTTCACCGTGTGCGACATGGAGCCGTTCACTATCGAGAAGCTGGAACTCGACGAGGTGAACGGGCCTCCCACGACGGTGAAGCCGTCAAACGAAGGCGCCTGGAAGTTCTTGCCCTCTGCATTGGCCTCGAAGACCACCTGGAAACGCTCGCCCACCATGACTTGCTTCTTGGCCGAAACGGTGAGCGTGGCATCTTGCGCCCGTAATGCCATGGGCACGAAACATGCAATGAATACTAATAACTTGGATATTTGCTTCATCTGTCCTTTATTTTCACGCTGCAAAAATACAATTTTTCGTTTTTTTTATTGGCATCCGCCATTTTCCCCGACGTTTCACATCGGTTGGCATCCGCCAAATTTCCCGACGTTTCACATCGGGCTGAATTATGTCGCCCTTTCAGGGCTAACCCTACCTCATACCTCAAACCTCAACATTACCAATCTTTGTCGCTTTTTTTCTTGGGCTGTTGCCTGACCTTCTGCTCATTGACCTTCTCCATCGTCTTTTTCTCCTGATTCTCAAGGGCATCCAACATGCGCTGCGCGTCTTCTTTCGACATTTCCTGGCTTTGTTGTTGCTGCTGTTGCTGCTGTTGCT
>JAFSJF010000055.1 GCA_017439405.1 Bacteroidales bacterium | reverse complement strand
TGTACGGCTGCCACTGTGTGACAGCCCTACAACCGAACAACTGAACAACTGAAAACTGCCAACTATCAACTGAATGAAATACTACCTCCTCCCCCTCGGCTGCCAGATGAACCTCAGCGACACGGAGCGTGTGCGCACGGTGCTCAACGGCATGGGCTTCGTCGAGACCCAAAACGAAAACGAGGCCACCATCCTCGGCATCATCGCCTGCTCGGTGCGCCAAAAAGGCATCGACAAGGTGTATGGCCGCATCGAGAAATGGAACGCCATGAAACACCGCGCCAGCGTCATCACCTTCGTGTCGGGCTGCGTGCTGCCTGCCGACCGCCTGCGTTTCCTCAAGCTCTTCGACATCGTCTTCCCCATGAACGAACTGCCCAACTTCCCCGACATGATTCGGCAGTACGGCATCGTCACGCCCGCCTCGTTGCGCTATGGAGAAGAGATTGAGATACAGCCCGTTGTCAAGCCGGTGGCACCGCTGTTCCACAAGGACGACAAAATCAACCCGTCCGCCAACATGGGGCAGTTTTGGGCCATCAAGCCGACACAGACCTCCGATTTCGAAGCCTTCATCCCGATACAGAACGGCTGCAACAAATTCTGCACCTATTGCGCCGTACCCTACACCCGTGGTCGCGAGGTTTCGAGACCTTCCGAAGAGATTTTGGCCGAGCTGAAAAGCCTCGTCGAGAAAGGCTACAAGAGCATCACTTTGTTGGGACAGAACGTCAACTCCTACGGCTTAGACAAGAAAGGCGAAGAGATTGACTTTGCGGAACTTTTGCGTCGCGTGGGCGAGTTCGGCAAGGCTTCGGGCAAGGAGTTTTGGGTCTATTACACCGCACCGCATCCCCGCGACATGAAAGACGACGTCATCGAGGTGATGGCGCAATACGACTGCCTCGGCAAGCAAATCCACATCCCCATCCAGAGCGGCGACGAGAACATGCTGCAACGCATGAACCGCCACCACGACCTGGCCACCTACCGCCACATCATCGAGACCATCCGCGAGAAGCTGCCTACCGCCACCATCTTCACCGACATCATCGTGGGCTTCACGCACGAGACCGAGGAGGAGTTTGAGAACACGCGCAAGGCCATGGAAGAGTTCAAATACAACATGGCGTTCATCGCACAATACAGCGTGCGTCCGGGCGCGGTGGCCTCGCAATGGGAAGACGACGTGCCGAAAGAGGTGAAACGCCAACGCTACCACATCCTTACCGAGGAACTGATGAAACACAGCCTCGTCTACAACCAGAACCTCATCGGCAAGACCGTGAAGATGCTCGTGGAGACCGAGGACCGCAAGAACGGCTACCTCACCGGCCACACCGAGGGCAAGATCGTCATCCGCTTCGCCTCGAAGGACAAGAGCCTCATCGGGCAAATCGTCAACGTGAAAGTGACTTCGGCTTCGCCGCTTTCGATTGAGGGGGAGTTGATACAATGATACATGCTAATCGTTGACATGAGAAATCCTAAATTCCTCATATTGCTTGTTTCGCTGCTGTTTGCAGCGGTGAATACAGTTTTTGCACAATCGTGCCAGCCGTTTATCGATTCTCTGAATGCCATGGTGGCAAGAGACCAAGCCATAAGGATATCACCGTGGAACGAAGAGAACTCACAAAAAATGGCCGTCATTGATTCAACCAACACAGCCCATCTGAAGGCATTGATTGCGCAATATGGTTTCCCAACTTGGAGTCTTGTTGGTTTTGCGGCTTTGAACCAAGCTTGGTTAATCGCCCAGCATTCAAATCCTGAATTTCTTGGCGAATTTCTAAAATCATACAGAAGGGCCGTAAAAGAAAACAATGCAGAAAAAGCCAACCTCGCATTGATGGAAGACCGTCAAAGAATGAATGAAGGATTACCTCAGTTATACGGTTCCCAATTGTTTGGAAACAATGCTTTTTTCCCGATAGCCAACATCGATGGTGTTGATGAACGCAGACAGGCAATGGGATTGGAACCTATCAAGGAATATGCAAGAAGATTCAACCTTGACACGATTGTCGTAGCCGACTTTTTCTTTAATTACTATAGTTATTACTTAAACCTTAGAAATGCATTCGACGCTTATTGGGAAGGTGATTATCCGAAAACGATTTCGTCGTTTGGCACGCTGCACTATCCGTTCCCGAGAGACCTTAAACTGTTGTGTGATGCCTACCTTGCGAGCAATGACACATTGAAAGCGAATGCCACAGCTCGGAAAATGGTTTTATGCGGCTACCGGCTGGAAGAAGATACTCTGTTGGATAGCTTTTTGCGCGATTCAGTGGCAAAGGAATACGCCGCGTTGGTCGAGGAATACCGTTTGCAATTGGACGACAAAACGAATGTGTTGTTTGATTCAACGCAATCATTCAATGCAATCAAGGCATTGTTGGATTCCAAGCAATGCCCCCGCTACAGCATCGATGCATGGAACAATATCATCCCTTACATTATACAGAAACATGCAGAGCTGGTCAGTGAAAGTGAATATTTGAAGTTTTTTGATTGGCTGTACAAGCAAGTTATTATAGGCAACTACCACTTATTCGACTATGCCGAATTGTACGATGAAGTCTATTGCCGATTGTTTGGGAAATCATACTATGGACAAAAGACTTTTGACAAGGAAGTTCCACTTTTCGAGGAAGAAAAGCTAAACGAAAGGCGTGGAGAGATTCAGTTGCCATCAATTGAGGTATGGGAAGGAATAAAAGGAATGAGTTACCACATAAAATTAGATACTGAACATCAATAAGCGACACAAGACGGTGCAAAGATGGTATAAGTTGGCAGATTGGGGGAAAAGTTGTATTTTTGTCAAACAGAACAAAGACTCAAAAGATGCAAATCAATAGATTCGGATATTACTGGTTGGATACATGGGTGCTAGCCAATGTGATACAATTGGCGACACAAGACTTCTGCACACGCAACCTCAACCACACCAACGATCCTTGCGGAAGGCAATACGACCAAATGACTCAAGCGGCACGTTCCGTTCCCGCCAACATTGCAGAGGGCAACTCACGGCATTCCACCTCAAAGGAGACCGAGATGCGCCTCACCGATGTGGCAAGAGCCAGCTTGGCGGAATTGGCCAATGATTATGTAAACTGGCTTATGCGGCACGAAGAAATCCCATGGTCGGTGAAGTCGGAAGAGCATAAAAACGTCAGCAACATTCCCCTAGACCGCCCTACTTACAAAGATGACGTGCAACACCTCAGCAGCATCCACATCCTAAAGCAGAAGCACAAGTTTGACATTTGGCTCTGTTCCAAGAATTCAATAATTGAAGCCAACTGTCTGCTTATACTATGCAATCGCCTCATCATGATGTTAGGCAAACAAATCGAGAACCAGCTTGAAACTTTCAAAGAAGAAGGAGGATTTACAGAGGCATTGTCTGCCGAAAGGCTCGCCCATAGGACTGCTCAAAGTACCCAAGCCGATGCACCTCTTTGTCCCAAATGCGGCAAACCAATGATAAAACGCATAGCCAAAAAAGGCAAAAAAGCCGGAAATGAGTTTTGGAGTTGTTCAAGCTATCCAGAATGCGATGGAACTAGAAATGTATGACAATTGGTCGTCAATTCGTAATAACGGTATTTCGTAATTTCGATATTACGATAAAAGACCATCAATAGAAGCCTAACCTTTGCTGAGCGAAAACGAATATGAGTAAAACCATCGCCTTCAAAACCCTCGGTTGCCGTGTCAACTTGTATGAAACCGATGCCTTGGCGTCGCGTTTCAAGGCGGCGGGCTATGAAATCGCCGACAGCGATGCCGACGCTGATGTCTTTGTCGTGAACACCTGCACCGTCACCAACACCAGCGACCAAAAATGCCGACAGGCCATCCACCAGATTAGGAGGAAGCATCCTGAAGCATTGGTGGTCGTCACGGGCTGCATGGTCAATCACAGGAAGGAAGAACTGCTGCAATCCGGCATCGCGGACTTTGTCATCGACAACGAGCGCAAAGCCGCCTTGTTCAACATCATCGACGAGCATTTCCACATCGGCCACAGCGACCCAGAGGGCTACGACCGCGACCTCTTCAGCTACCAGCCCGCCTTCGACACCTTCCACACCCGAAGCCTCATCAAGATCCACGACGGGTGCAACAACTTCTGCTCTTACTGCATCATCCCGATGGTCAGAGGACGCGCCACCAGTCGTCCCTCAGAAGACATCTACAACAATGTGCGCGAGGTCGTAGGCCACGGCTTCAAGGAAGTCGTGCTGACGGGCGTCAACATGGGTCGTTATCAACACGAAGAGACTAACTTCGAGCAACTTGTGGAAAACATCTTGAAGATTGACGGTGACTTCCGCGTCAGGGTCTCCTCCATCGAGCCGGACCAGTTCAGCGACCGCTTCTTGGCCTTGTTCCAACACGAGAAGCTCGCTCCCCACATGCACATCTGCCTGCAAAGCGGTTCCGACGACACCTTGAAGCGCATGAACCGGCATTATACCGTCAGCCAATTCCGCGCCATGTGCCAACGCATCAAGGCCGCCCGCCCCGACTTCAACCTCACCACCGACATCATCGTGGGCTTCCCTGGCGAAACCGAGCAGACCTTCAATGAAAGCTGCGACTTCGCCCGCGAAATCGGCTTCAGCCACATCCACACGTTCAAGTATTCGGTGCGCACAGGCACCAAAGCCGCCACAATGCCCGACCAAGTGCCAGAAAAAGCGAAAACCGAACGCAGCGAAGTGATGCGACAAATTTCGTTGGAAAACAAGACCAAATACTTTATGATGATGCAAGGCAGGAAACAACGGATGCTCGTTGAGCGCATCGACGGCAAGGGAATCGCTCGAGGCTATGGCGAGAACTACCTCCCCATCATCGCCAACGGAAAAGGGACGGAAAAGAACGCCTTTATTAATATAAGGCTTGGAGAGATCGTCCACGGCGAAAACGAAGACAAAATGGCTTTCAACGCGCTTTAAATCAATCGATTAAGTATTTATAATAAAAAAAATCGCCAAATCAGGTTGGATTTCGGAAAAAAGTTGTAATTTTGCAGCCCGAAATGAGAATACATTAAAAGAATAATAAAGAATAAAGATATGGCAAACCACAAAGACGCATTAAAAAGAGTCCGTCAGTCGGAAAAAAGACGCTTACACAACCGTTACTATGCCAAGAACATGCGTAACGAGGTGAGGAAGTTCAGGGCTCTGACCGACAAGAGCGAAGCCGAGGCCCAGCTTCCGAAGATTTACTCGATTATCGACAGGGTGGCTCGTCGTGGCATCATCCACAAGAACAAGGCTGCCAACCTGAAGTCGAAAATGACGAAGCATACCGCAAAACTAGCGTAAATTTTTGTTTTTCATAGATGCATGTGCCTCTTCTAAACATTAGGAGAGGCTTTTTTGGTTGCAACAATCCAAAAATCGCTATCTTTGCAGGCTTCAAACCACGCCGAACCATGAGCAACGAGAAAAAAACCATCAAAGAATGGGCTGCAGACGACCGCCCGCGCGAAAAAATGATGCACAAAGGCAAGTCGGCACTCAGCAACGCCGAACTCATCGCCATCCTCATCGGATCGGGCAACAGCAAACAGTCGGCGGTAGAGCTGTCACGCTCCATATTAGACAGCGTGGGCAACAATCTCATCGAGCTTTCAGAACTCAGCATCAACGACCTGACACGCCACAACGGCATCGGCGAAGCCAAGGCCGTCACCATCATGGCTGCATTGGAATTGGGCAAACGCCGACGCGCCGCCGAAGCCAACACCGACAACACACTGAAAGACTCGAAAGACGCCTACGAGCGATTCCTCCCCTACCTCGAAGACCCCTCGCAAGAGAACTTCTTCGCCTTGTATCTCAACCAAAAGCAGAAGGTACTCAAGGTGGAATGCGTCAGCAAAGGTGGCATCACCCATTCCATCGCCGACCCGAAAATCATCTTCAGGAATGCCATCACAGTGGGAGCGACAGGCCTCATTATCGGCCACAACCACCCCACCGGAATCCCATCGCCCAGCCAAGACGACCGCCTCATCACCCAGAAATTCATCGCCGCAGGGAAGCTCTTGGACATCAACCTCGTCGATCATGTCATCATCGGCAAAAACCAATACTACAGCTTCCTCGACAGCGGGGAAATGACCCTTTAACCCTCACATCAAGCCATGAAAATCGTCACCGTCATCGGAGCCAGACCGCAAATCATCAAGGCAGCTGCATTGAGTCGCGCCATCAAGTTGCACTATGCCAACGAAATACAGGAAGTCATCGTCCACACAGGGCAACACTACGACGAAAACATGTCACAAGTCTTCTTCGACGAGCTCGACATTCCCCGTCCCGACCATAACCTCCACGTCGGCTCGGCCTCCCACGGCGTTCAGACCGCCCGCATGACTGAAGGCATCGAGGCCATATTAATAAAGGAGCGTCCCGACTTCCTCGTGCTGTATGGCGACACCAACTCAACCCTCGCCGGAGCCGTGGCAGCCGCCAAAATCCATGTTCCCATCGTCCACATCGAGGCGGGATTACGCTCGTTCAACAAAGCCATGCCCGAGGAAATCAACCGCATTGTGTGCGACCACTGCTCCACCCTGCTCTTCACGCCCACCCAGGCCGGAGTGGAGAACCTGATGCGCGAAGGCTTTCAGATGGACAACGACGGACCATTCAACATCAACAACCCAAAAGTATGGCACTGCGGCGACATCATGTACGACAACAGCCTGCATTTCGCCGAAATCGCAGAGGCCAAAAACAACATTATCAGCGAATTGGGACTAAAAGGCAAAGACTTCGTACTGGCCACCATCCACCGTGACAGCAACACCGACCATCCAGAAAGGCTCAGCGCGATTTTCAATGCCCTGATTCGCTTGTCAAAGGAATGTCTAATCGTGCTACCTTTACATCCAAGAACCGACAAACTCTTGAAAACCAACCTCAATGAAGACCTACAAAAGCAAATCTTCAATAGTTTGAACATCAAAATCATTCCCCCCGTTTCCTTCTTGGAGATGATAGCCTTGGAGCGCAATGCCCGCTTGGTGATGACCGACTCGGGCGGCGTGCAGAAAGAAGCCTATTTCTTCAAGAAGCCCTGCATCATCCTGCGGCCCGAAACCGAATGGGTGGAAATCGTGGAAACCGGCAACGCCATCCTCGCCGATGCCGACGAGACGCGCATCATGGAGGCTTGGTGTCACTTCGAAGAACGCCCGCCGATGACCTTCCCCGAAATCTTCGGCGATGGCCATGCCGCGGAGTTCACGCTCGAAAAAATAATTTCCTCTAAAGTGTTGTAGATTAAGAAAAAATCCGTACCTTTGCACCCGCTTAACAAGCAAACACCATTAATAATTTAATTCATTAACTATCAAACAATTATGAATCAGTACGAAACCGTTTTCATTTTAACTCCCGTTTTGTCTGACGAACAGATGAAGGAAGCGGTAAAGAAGTATGAGGATCATCTGACCAATCGCGGTGCAGAGATCGTTCATGAAGAGAACTGGGGAATGCGCAAGCTCGCCTACCCCATCCAAAAGAAATCCACCGGTTTTTACCAACTCATCGAGTACAAGGCCGAAGGAAATGTCATCGCTGATGTCGAAACCGAACTGAAACGCGACGAGCGCATCCTGCGCTTCCTCACCGTGAAGCTCGACAAGCACGCCATCGCCTACAACGAGAAGAAACGCAAGAAAGCCGCCGAAGCCGCAGCCGAGGCCTAATGTCGAACCTTTAAAAACCTTAGAGAAATGGCACAGAACAACAACGACATCAAATATCTGACCCCGATCGCGGTCGATACCAAGAGAAAGAAATACTGCCGCTTCAAGAAGAACCGCATCAAATACATCGACTACAAGGATGCCGACTTTTTGCTGAAGTTCGTCAACGAGCAAGGCAAGATCCTGCCCCGCCGCATCACCGGCACTTCCAACAAATACCAGCGCAAGGTCGCCCAAGCCGTCAAGCGTGCCCGCCACCTCGCCCTGATGCCTTACGTAGCAGACTGTTTGAAATAATTTGAAGGAGGACAACAAATGGATATCATTCTGAAACAAGACGTCAACAACTTAGGATATAAGGACGACATCGTCACCGTGAAACCTGGTTACGCCCGCAACTTCCTCATCCCGAGGGGAATGGCCATCCTCGCCACCGAAAGAAACCGCAAGGTCTTGGCCGAAGAGTTGCGCCAAAGAGCACACAAAGAGGAAAAAGTCAAGAACGAAGCCCTCGAAAAGGCCAAGGTCTTGGAAGGCCTGAAGCTCCAAATCCCCGCCAAGGCTGCCGCCACCGGCAAGATCTTCGGCTCGGTGAACAACATCATGATTGCCAACGCCATCAAGGAGGCCACCAACCTCGAAGTCGATCGCAAGCAAATCGTCATCAACGAGGAAGCCATCAAGGAAGTGGGCGAATACAAAGCCAAGGTGAAGCTGCACAAGGAAGTGCAGGTTGAAGTCGATTTCAACGTCTTCGCCGAATAAACCAAGAAAAGTAGAATCTTTTTCATAAGTTTTTGGCTGCTCTCCTCACGGGGAGCAGTTTTTTTTTGTAGTTTTGGCCGATGATTACGAAAAACACCCTAAAACAAGTCGCCTCGCTGCACCAGCAAAAATTCCGCAAGGAGCTGGGGCTGTTCGTCGTCGAAGGACGCAAGATGGCCGAAGAGCTGCTCCGTTCCGGACTCAAGGTAGTTGGCCTCTATGCCACCCCGGCCTTCATCGAAGCCCGTGGAGCGGCCTTCCCTACCGCCGAGACCGTCAGCGAGGCGCAGATGGCACAGATGAGCGCCTTCGAAACGCCGCCAGGAATCCTTGCCGTGGTTCGAATCCCCGAGGAAAGGCCTCTCTCAGGCACAGCGCACCTCGTGTTGGCCTTGGACGGCATCGCCAACCCAGGCAACATGGGCACCCTCATCCGCACGGCGGAGTGGTTCGGCCTGCACGACATCGTGTGCAGCCCCGACTGCGTCGAGCTTTGGAACCCCAAGACGGTGCAGGCCACCATGGGTTCGCTTTTCAGGGTGAAGGTTTGGAGAAGCGACTTGGCGACATTCCTTGCGGAAGAAAAAAGAAGCGGCAAGGCCGTGTATGGTGCCTTGCTCGAAGGCGAGAACCTGTTTCATTTGCAGGAGAAACCCGAAGGTGTCATCGTCATCGGGAGCGAGTCGCATGGCATCCGCCGTGAAATCCTTCCGCACATCACCCATCCTATCACCATCCCGCGTATGGGAGGCAGCGCCACCGAATCGCTCAACGCGGCCGTGGCCGGAGGCATCATTCTGGCCGAGTTGACCCGTCCTTCAAGTCTCCGCCCATAAACCTGAATCCCCAATACCTGTTCTCCATCAGTTCGGGTACGGTTTCGCCACCCAGCCTCAGCTTGCGGCACAAGGTCATCCGTGAGGATAACACGCCCAAGCCCCCATTGATGAGCGAAAAGTCGGGGTCGCCGGGATTGACGCTGTTGGCGGGGTCGTTGAAATAGATGTACTGGCGCAGATTTTTCCCGCAAGCACTGATGACGAGTTCGATGGGGTAATCGCCAATGAACCTCACCACACCGTCAGTCAACGTATCGTCGCCAAGAAACTCGCGGAGGACGCTGTAGAACGTCTCTGGGCGGTAATTGAAGACATAGGAGCCATCCTCGGCAGTATGGTTGGCGAGATAATAGTCCTCATAGTTTCCCACCTTCCATCTCATGGTGCGAGGCACCGAATCGGAATCGGGGGTGCGGCGCTCTTTGAAGGTGAATGCCATCTCCACTTCATAGTAGGCAGCATTGACGGCAGAATGAAAATAGAAAGGCCGGCGTGTGCCAAAATACTGCTTCGAGAAGTTCACGGCCAGGCTCTTCACCTTGAAGTTGTTGGAGCCAACCAAGTCGGCCTTGACGTGTAGGGTTGAATCAGGCAAGGCAACGGCAAGCATGTAACTGTATTTCCGGCTGTCGGTGTTGTGTCCCAGCTTCTCGGTGGTGTAGTAGAGTTTCTGTTTGGGCGCATAGAAAACGCCTTGTTGCTTGTTGCCAATGGTGATGGTGTCGAGGACGATCTCGCGGATGCGCTCGCCGTTGCAGTATTCGGTGAGGCGCACGTCCAAGCGGCCCGGATAGTGGCTCGAATCAGGGTTCATGGCAACCGGATAAGCATCGCCAAGAGTATAGAAAGAGCGGGTGATTTTCACGAAATTGGTGTCGGCCTTGGCATCGAGCAGGCCATAGATGACAGGGATTTCCCTGTAATCGCCAAACAGGTCGACTTCGTGCCTGCAGGAGGAAAGCAGCGCGACGAGAAGGCTCGCTGCGAGGGGAACGAGGATCTTCTTCATGGTTCTTCGGGTTTTGACAGGGCAAAGTTAGTAAAGTTTTGATAAAGTCAGACGGAATCTCCCTAAAAACCTTCCTTGGATTCCCACTTCTGCGGGTCAAGCCAAAAAAAATCCGCCCCAAAAAGGAGCGGATTCTTATTTCAGCCGTCAGGCAAGGATCTCTTACTTCACGATGACGACACGCTGCACACTGTTGCGGCCATTGTTGTCGTAGACGCTGAAGAAGTAGACACCGGCTTCAACATCCATCTCGATGTTGTTGACGACGCTGTCGAGCTTCACGATGCGGACGAGCTGACCGGCCACGTTGTAGATGGCCACGTTGCTCAGATTGTCGCCCGTGAGGGTGACACTCGTGGTGGCGGGGTTAGGATAAATCTCAGCAAGTTTCACCGCGTTCTCGTCGACTGAAGTGATATCGATGGTCAGGTTCAGCGGGATGATAACCATAGTGTTGTTCGGGTCGTTGGTCAAAAAGACGATTTCAGCTTCTTGATCATCTCCGTCGCCAAGGCCGATAGAATTCAAAGTAACAGTAAGCTCATCTGAGCCACCAATTGCGATGGAACCTTCGGATTTGTTCAAAGAAGCCCATGTGGCAAGGGCGGGCGAGCCTTGGCAGTTCATGCGGATATGGAAGTTGCCATAATTGGTCGAGAAGACATCGGAGCATTTGCTGAAAGCGCCACCACCATTGGTACGGTAGTAATCACCGTGTTCCACAGCCTGTGTACCATCAAACGACATGGCATATCCACTGACAGATTGAGTGTATTCAACAGTGACCCATACATTGAAACCCGTAAGGGCAACAGGGGTGTCAAAAGTAGCAATGGTCCAATCATCGGCGACGACTGCATTGTACGAGATGGTCTTTTCGGCAAGAAGTTCGCCAGGTTGTCCGTTCTTTCCTTGTTGATAAATGCGGAAGGTCACAGGGGTATTAGGCTCAATGCCAATAGTTCCCGTTTCCGAATTGGTGAAGAACACATATTGTGCGCTAACGATCTTGGTTCCCATAACCGAACCAGCATAAGCAACACCAGGATACATAGCTCCAACCTCAACAAGAGTAGGAGTTTCGACATTGATACCGACAAGCGAAGAAGTCTCACCTATTTCAGCATCATAATTGATTTGAGTCATGTTGGAATTGTCAACACCATCGCCGAAGTCGATCCAAGCAATCCAGTCACCGATCGAGGTACCAGTAGCATTGCTGATGTTGATGTCCACTGAAGTCATCTCGTCTTCCATCAGTTCAACATTAATTTCCTCAGTGTCAAACTCAAGTGCAGCGGCAGTCTCTTGACCGATTCTAGTGTATCTGAAGTTATCAAGATAGTAGCAGCCCAAAGTGGTATGAGGTGCATAGAAGTCCATGGCGTCCATCTTACGGCCAACCACGTTCTCACCAAAGCTGTCGAGGCTCCACTGCCAGCTCACGATGGAGATTTCTTCAGGCTGGGTGGTCTCAGAACGATAGAACAGCTCTGCCACGTCAAGGTCGCAATCAACGTGGATTCTAAAATACATCCACTCATTGACGACAGCTGGAATGTCACCATTGCTGTTGGCACCAGCGTGAACTGTACCATGTCCAGGAACATAGGTAGTAGAAGAAGTGCTGCCATCATTGGTTGCATTCAAATAAGCCTGCATGGCCCATGTCGAACCGCTACCATTGAACTCATGGAGGACATTGAAATAACCATACTTGCCTTCATCGCAATAAATAGCGAACTCAAGGTCGTAGGCACCTGATTCTTGGCCACCGAGAAGAAGGACATTGTCGTTGGCGCCAGAGATGTAACCGCACTGGGTTCCACCAGCTTCAGCGATGACACCATCTTCGTTGCCACCAGGATGGTTGGTCCAAGTAGTCCACCAATCGTTTCCAATGGCGATAGCGCTCTCGGCAATCTTGCCACCAAGCGGATAGGCCTCAAAGTCGTCGTCGATCAACACCTGGTCATCAGCACCACTGATGATACCGATGTTGTCGATGTAGAATTCAGAAGTTGCAGCATTCTCGGGCGGATAGAAGTCCATGGCATCGAGAGTACGACCGACAACACTATTGCCGAAGCTGTCGAGGCTCCATTGCCAAGAGCACATTTCCTGCTCGGGCTGGCCAGCGATGTTCCAGTAAAGGGTAGCCCAGTCCTGGTCCATGTCGATGTGAACTCTGTACTGCATCCATTGGTCATAGACGCAGGGAACTTCAACGGTGCTGTTGCTACCAGCGTGGACAGTACCCATACCTTCACCGAAAGCAGTGGTGTTGTTACCATCATTGGTGCAGCAGAGATAGAACTGTGCAGCCCATGTGGAACCACCACCTGCAAAGTGGTGCAACACATTGAAATAACCGTTCTTTCCATTCGGAACATAAGCATCGAAAACGAGATCGAAAACCCCCGTCTCAATACCACCAAGCTTCAAGACTTGGTCATTGCCGAAAGTGAAATGGGCAGCCATAGTGCCGCCAGCCTCGGCGAAGACCCCGTCTTCACCGCCACCAGGGGCATTCGACCAAGTAGTCCAAGGATCGCCAAGGGTTTGGGCGATCTTAGCGCCAGCAGGGCAGTCGTTGAAATCAAAGTACAGCGACTGTGCGAAAGCATTGCCGCAAACGAGGGCAATCATCGCAATGAGTAAAGATACTTTTTTCATTTGTTTGAGATTTTAGTTAGTATTAAGTGAATTGATGTTCATTTTTTTGCGGAAATCGCGCTGCAAATATAATCATTTTTCTAATGATGCAAGAGGGGAAGGGATTTTTTTTTAGTTTAGAGTTTAGAGTAGTTGGGAGTTTAGGGGTTAGGGGTTAGAGTTTGAGGTTGGGAGTTGTTGGGGGGGGGGGAGTTTTGAGAAATTGAAAGTTTGGAGCAAACACCTCTGCATAACAGTCGAAATAATCCGCTTGGGTGATCTTGACTTGATAGAACTGGCCTATTTCCAGCGCGTTATCGGCGGGAATGAGGATTTCATCGTCAACTTCGGGTGAATCATACTGGCTTCGACAGATGTAATAATCACCCTCCAAGCGGTCGATGAGGACTTTTTCAGTCTTGCCAACACGCTGTCCGTTGATTTCCAAGGAAATGTTCTGCTGGATGGCCATCAGTTTCTCGACACGTTCTTGTTTCACCTCGTCGGGAACATCGTCTTTCATCTCGTAGGCCACTGTGCCTTCCTCGGGGGAGAAGGCGAATACCCCTGCCCTCTCAAAGCGCATGTCCTTGACGAACTGGCAAAGCTCCTCAAAGTCTTCTTCACTCTCGCCGGGGAAGCCTACGATGAAAGTGGTGCGGAATGCGATGTCGGGCACGTGTTTTCTAACATTCTCCACAAAGCCAATGGTTTGTTCACGATCCACGCCACGGCGCATGTCCTTCAGGATATGAGTGCTGATGTGCTGCAAAGGCAGGTCGATGTAATGGCAAATCTTGGGATTATCGCGCATCAAGTCGAGCAACTCGTCGGGGAAACCCAAAGGATAGCCGTAATGCAACCTAATCCACTCAAAACCATCGATTTCGCACAAAGCCTTCACCAATTCCACGATGTGTGACTTGCCGTCGAGGTCGTGACCGTAATAGGTCAGGTCTTGCGCGATGAGAATCAACTCTTTAACACCTTGCTTGGCCAAGCCTTTGGCTTCCTCAATCAAATGCTCCATCGGCAACGAGACGTGACTACCTCTTATTAATGGAATGGCACAGAAGGCGCAACGGCGGTTGCAACCTTCGGAAATTTTCAGATAGGCGTAATGCTTAGGCGTTGAAAGCACACGGCGGCTGCAATACTGCGGATGTGGCGCTTCTTTCAGCAGGTCGGCGGCTATCAAGTTGACGCTCTCCACACCGTAGAAAGCGTCCACCTCGTGGATTTCCTTTTGCAAGTCCTTCTTGAAACGCTGCGAGAGGCAACCTGTGACATACAACTTGCTGATTTTTCCTTGCTTGCGCAACTCGGCATATTCCAAAATCGTATCGACCGACTCTTCCTGCGCGTCGCCGATGAAGCCACAAGTATTGATGATGACCACGTCGGACTTCCTGTCGGAATCGTGACGAATCAAATACTTATGCTGCAACAAAGCGGCCAAATGCTCCGAATCGACTTTGTTTTTGGAGCAGCCGAGGGTGATAATATTTAGGATGGGCCTTTTCATAGCAAAAACCATTTTATTTTTAATCCTTTAAAGTCCTTTCCAACTCATCGACGGTTGGGAGTGAAGATTCAAGACTTTCAAGGAGTTTCGTCGTCTGATACTCAGCAACGCCCAAAGGTTGCGTCATTCCCCGCAAGGCATATTCAACTTTGGTGTTGTTCTTCGACCGGCACAACAACAAACCGATGGTCGGATTGTCTTGTTTCGTTTTTATCAAATCATCAACGGCAGATATATAATAATTGAGTTTGCTGACATATTCCGACTTGAAAACGCCTACTTTCAACTCTATCACGACATAACAGTGAAGCTGGACATGATACATCAGAAGATCCACCTTGCTATCATCGCCAGCAATAGGTAGAGGATATTGAAGGCCCACAAAAGCAAATCCCTTGCCAAGTTCAAGCAGAAAATCCATGATCTTGCTTGCTAACTGGTCTTCAAGGTCGAGTTCTTGCTTAACTCTGGCCATATCGACAAAGCCCAAGTTGTACGGGTCTTTGAAAGCGGCTCTCGCCAGATCACTTTGAACGGGTGGAAGCGTGGAAGAAAAATTGTTAGGCAAAGACTGTATCTTCGTATGGTAAAGGTCGTCTATTTGCATTAGCATAATATCACGGCTCCAACCTTGATTTGCAGTTTCAGTAATATAGAAAGCTCGTAATAATGAATCTTTTATCTTGGTAATCAAAGAAATATGGTGATACCATGTAATTTGTGCAAGTGGTACTTGCACAAATTCCCCATTGGCAGTTACTGTGAATTTCGCCAATCTTGATTGCAATAACGGCATTTCATTCAATTGTGCAAGTGAGACTTGCACAAATGGAAAGTCGGGGTATTCATCGGCAAACTGCCGCATGTATTTCAGGTTTCGGATGGAATAGCCGCTGTCTTCACCATAACGATGCCGCAAATCAGACGATAACATATCAATAACCTTTGTCCCCCATCCTTGTTCCGCCTGTTTCCTCAAAATATCATTGCCCATCCACCAGTAATGCTGGAGAGTGGCAGCATTGAGTTGCATGACAGCTTTCAGGCGTTGTTTGTCAATCTCATCGCAAAGACTTTGAAGCCATGTATGATACGCCTTTGTGTCTATCGGAATAATCGAGTTCTTTGCCATATCAATATTTCCATCTGCCTACAAAAATACTAAAACAATCCCAACCGACAGCAATACAACAAAAAAAAAGTCGATTTTCTTTCAAAAACCGACTTCATTCTGTTATCATTAAAGGCAAATCACTCAAACAGCGAATCCACAAACGCCTTCCTGTCGAAAATCTGCAAATGGTCGATGCCTTCGCCGACGCCGATGTATTTGACCGGAATCTTGAACTGGTCGGAGATGCCGATGACCACGCCACCTTTGGCGGTACCGTCGAGTTTGGTCAGCGCGAGCGCGTTAACCTCAGTGGCTGCAGTGAATTGCTTGGCCTGTTCGATGGCGTTTTGGCCTGTGGAGGCGTCAAGGACGAGCAAGATTTCATGCGGCGCGTCGGGGACGACCTTCTGCATGACGGTCTTGATCTTGGTCAGCTCGCGCATGAGGTTGACCTTGTTATGCAAGCGGCCAGCCGTGTCAATGATGACCACATCCGCATCTTGTGCCACCGCCGACTTCACCGTATCGAAGGCCACGGAAGCAGGGTCGGCGCCTTGACCTTGCTGGACAATCGGCACACCTACCCTCTCAGCCCAAATCTGCAATTGGCTGACGGCGGCGGCGCGGAAAGTGTCGGAAGCGCCCAGTACGACTTTCTTGCCCGCTTTCTTGAAGTTGTGGGCCAGTTTGCCGATGGTGGTGGTCTTGCCCACGCCATTCACGCCGACGACCATGATGACATACGGCTTCTTGTCGGCGGGAATGTCGAAGGTGGTGCCATCGCCCGACTCGTTCTCCTGAAGCAAAGCCATGATTTCCTCTTTCAGGATTCGGTTCAGCTCGCCAGTACCTACATACTTGTCGCGAGCCACACGTTTCTGGATGCGGTCGATGATTTTCAAGGTGGTTTCGACACCCACGTCGGAGGTGATCAGGATTTCCTCCAGATTGTCAAGCACCTCGTCATCGACGGTCGATTTTCCGACAATGGCTTTGGTGATTCTTGAGAAGACACTGGTCTTGGTCTTTTCAAGCCCTTTGTCTAAGTCTTCCTTTTGTTCTTTCTTGCGGGTTAGGAATGAGAATAGGCCCATGATTCATTATTTTTTGACGTAGGACTTAGGATACAGGACAAAGGACTTTTGTGGTCCTACGTCCTTCGTCTTCAAGTCCTTCGTCCGATTATACAAACACAAAAAGGCTCTCCCATAATGGTTATGGAAAAGCCTGACTTTCAATTGATAACTCAATTTATCTCTTTGCAAGATATTCCTGAACCTTGTCGGCGGGAACGACAATCTCGTCGAAATAATAGGCACCGGTCTTCTCAGAACGCTTCATTCTGATAATCTTGCTATAGGTCTTGTCTAAGCTACGAAGGGTAGCAACAGCTTTCTTTGCCATAACTCTAATTATTTAATCTCCTTGTGGAGGGTCATTTTCTTGAGAATCGGGTTATACTTCATCAACTCCAGGCGGTCGGGAGTGTTCTTCTTGTTCTTCATGGTGTAGTACCTTGAAGTGCCAGGCATGCCGCTTGCCTTATGTTCGGTGCATTCGAGAATGACCTTCACGCGTGCGTCTTTCTGTTTCTTTGACATTGCTTATATCCTTTCAAATTTAACTTCATCAATTTGGGTTGCAAAAGTACAACTTTTTCAGATACCTGCAACCGATTTCACAAAATTTTATTCTCCTTGGATGACCTTGTTCACAATTTGCAGGATTTCAGTTTCTTGGGCCAAAGCAGCGGCTTCAATCTCGGCGGCTTCCTTCAGGATTTCGGCCTTGAAAGCCTCGTCTTTGAGCGATGCAGCGTTGATTTTGACGTTCAAATGGGCACCCATGACGGCCGAACGAGCGCACAAAGCACCCACGCCAGCGTCGGTGACGGAGTTCGGGTTGCCGGTCTCAGCCATGGCGCGGACGACCTCAAAGGCCTTGAAGGCGACCTTCATCGTGCGGAACGGCACCTGGGTGGCATACTTGGTGGCCTCTTGGATGGCGGCGCTACGGGCAGCCTTCTCCTCGTCGGTCTTCTTCGGCAAGCCAAAGGCATCCATGATCTTGTTGAAGGCGTTGGTGTCCTCATCGACGAGTTCAAGCAGCTCATCCTTGATGGCTTGACCCTTGACGGCCCAATTGCTGAACTCTTCCCAACGCTCGTCCCAGCCCGGCTTGTGCGACGACAGGTTGGCGACCATCGTGGCCAACGAAGCGCCGAGGGCTCCCATGTAGGCCGAGATGGAACCGCCACCAGGAGCGGGACTTTCTGAAGCCGTCTCGTTGGCGAAGCCCGTGCAGGTCATGTCGACGAGTTTCTTCTGCGTATGGTCCTCGATGAGGTATTCTATCACCTTTTCCTTCGGGTCGAAGGGCTTCAGGTCGTCGAGGCCCATCGACTTGATGGCGATCTTCATGATTTCCTCTTCGCTCACGCCGAGGCTGCGCTGCTGCTTAGCCAAGTAGAAGCGCCCAGCGTCCATCAGCACCTTCTTGGGCACAAGGCCGACGATTTCGCAACCCGTGACACGCACGCCACGGGCAGCAGCCTTGGCGCAGACCTCCTCGAAGCAAACGTGGACGGGCGAAACGCTGATGTTGGTGATGTTCATCGACACCTGGGCGATGCCATAGTCCTCGATGAACCAGCCGATGGCCTTGGTGGCCTTCAGCGTTCCGGGAATCATGATTGGTTTGCCGTTTTCGTCCTTCATCGGCTTGCCGGTCACCTTGCCGCCTTCGCGCATCGGGCGACCCTTTTCGCGCACGTCGAAGGCGATGGCGTTGGCGCGGCGCGTCGAGGTAGTGTTGAGGTTATAGTTGATGGCCACGAGGAAGTCGCGGGCACCCACTTGGGTGGCACCCGTATGGGCAACGTGTTCGTTCCATTCGTTGGGGCCGAAGTCGGGCTTCCATTGCTCCGATCCGAGGCGCGAGGCCAAGGATTCATATTCACCCGTGCGGCAATAAGCGAGGTTGCGGCGTTCCTTGATGTAGGCAGCCTCTTCGTAGCAGTAAATCGGGATGTTCAGCTCGTCGCCGAGGCGCTTGCCCAGCTTGTGGGCATACTCGACCACTTCTTCCATCGTGATGTTGCTCACGGGGATGAGGGGGCACACGTCGGTGGCACCTTGGCGCGGGTGGGCGCCGTGGTGCTGGCTCATGTCGATGAGTTCGGCAGCTTTCTTCACCACGCGGTAGGCGGCTTCGCACACAGGCTCGGGCTCGCCCACAAAGGTGATGACGGTGCGGTTGGTGGTCATACCGGGATCCACGTCCAACAGTTTGACGCCTTCCACTTTCTCGATTTCAGCGGTCACTTGGTCGATGATATTCTTGTCGCGGCCTTCGCTGATATTAGGCACACATTCGATGAGTTGTTTCATTATTTAGGATTTAAAGATTTAAGATTCAAAATTTAAAATTTGCCTATCGGGGTTCGCTGAATCCCCCGCCCTTCGGGCACCCCCTTAAAAGGGGGACACCTACCGGACGAAAGTTCTTCGCCAAGTTTTGCGTCGCTTTGCGCCGCGCCGCTTTGCGCGTCCCCCTTTTAAGGGGGCAAGGGGGATTCACTAAACCCTCTTCGCGCCTCTACTGTTTCGCGGCTGCAAAGGTACGGCTTTTTCCTTTAAGTAGAAAAGAGAATAGTTAGTTGGGCCAATAAAAAACAATCGGAATAGTGTAAGACACCCTAACAGGCTTACCATGATGCATCCCAGGATTCCATTTCGGCATGGATTTCACAACTCGCACAGCTTCCTCATCGTAATGTTCATAAATCCCTCGTAAAACCCTTACATTAGAAATACTACCATCAGGCTCAACGATGAAATTCACAAATATCCTGCCTATTGCATCGGCTTGATACTTTCTAATCATCTCCCCGTATCTCATGTTTTCTTTAATGTAAAGGTCTAAAGAATCTTGGCCTCCTGGAAATTCAGGCATTTGATCGACGATCGTGAAAATGTCTGTCTCGGGATCTTCCACCTCGCCCGCTTCAGGAAGAACAAATCCTTCCACCCATTCCTCATCCTCAATATCACCAACAATTTCCAATGGCTCATCCATTTTGCACGAAGCCTTCTTTTCTTCCTTTATCATGGTATCAGGCAGCGGCGGCGCCACATCGCCTTCGAGCAGGAAAGGTTCGTCTGTAACGGTATCCTTTTGCACCATCTCTATGCTATCGGGTTCAATGGGCATCCCTGCAGTAGGTTGAATCAAAGGGCCACATGACGCTGCCGTGATGGCTGTTCCCAACGACATTCCAGCAAAGATGGCTGCCTTACCCATGCGCTGGCGTTTCTCCAATTCGCGCTCCAGATAGCGCACCTCTGCTTCGCATTTCGGGCAGGTGCCTGCGCAGTCGCCCTTGTGGGTACATTCTGACGTAATCAGTTCAATGTCGTTCTCCTCAGCAATCTGCTTGCGGATTTCCTTTAGGATTTTGCAGGTTTGTTTGCCTTTTGCCATGATTATTTCTGTTTTTCGTTTTCTAATTTGAAATTGAATGGAAGCTGGTATTGCACACGAACTGGCTTACCCCTCTGTATGGCAGGCTTCCATTTAGGCATTTTCCTCACCACATCCATCGCTGCCTCATCGCAACCGTAGCCAATCCCTCTCAACAACTTGATGCTTGACAAACTACCGTCTTTCTCTACTATAAAACTAACAAACACTTTGCCTTCAATTGCGGCATCCTTCGCCTCTTGGGGATAATCCAGATTGGCATTTATGAAATCAAACATAGCTTCAAAGCCACCGGGATACTCTGGCATTTTCTCAACAGCGTGTATCATCTCTTGCTCAACAATTCCGAAAAAAAACGGCACCTCATAAGGATAACAAATGGCCTTGCCACGTTGCATGGCTGGCATCCACTTGGGCATGTCCTTAAAGACCTCCAAAGCCGCTTCGTCGCAACCATGGCCCAACCCTTTAAGCACCTTGGTGCAAGCTAGGCTACCATCTTCCATCACGACTACTCCAATATAAACGCGTCCTACAACGCCCGCGTCCTTTGCTTCCTGAGGATAAACCAAATGCTCTGAAATGTATTTCATCAGCGCAGTCTCTCCACCAGGGAAATTGGGCATTTGTTCTGGGACTCCCCACAAGACTTCCTCACCCTCCGGCCACCAAAAATCACAATCAATGGTATCCGTTGTTTGTGCCATTGTGCCTTGAGTCAACGAAAACAGAATAAACCCCAAAATAAGCTTCTTAATCATGGCCTTTATGTAATTAATGTGTAATCATCGGAAAATGCAGTTTCTGCACGCATTGACAAGCGAATGGCATCTTCTCTCCCGAATTCAATTCCCAAATGGCGGGCTTCCATTCCATGAACTTAAACAGTGCCGCGACTTGGGCATCCAGCTGTTCGTTGATACCTTTTATAATTTCGATATGCGACAGTTTGCCATTGGGTTCCACCGTAAAAGCGACCTCCATATCGCCGTATGAACGTCCATCGGCATTTTCGCCTAAGTTTTGAGAAATGAACTCCAAAAGACCTGATTCTCCGCCCTCAAACTGAGGTGCATAAAGATGTGTCGTATTTTTCAGCAAAGAATCTGCCTTAAGATTATCATCATTGTTCACATACAATTGATATGCAATTCCATAATTCTCATATTCAAGCACATCAGGATGCCTCAAATCACCACCAACCACGACTAAACTCTTCATTTCAGAAACAAGCAATTTGCTGATTTCCAATTGTGTAAGCGAATGATGAAACAAATAAGATTGGGGAGGGACAACATATCCTTCTGTAATTGTAATTCCACGCAACGTCTCCTCATCCAATTTGTTGATATCCAAAGTATCGGATTGCTGCGCCAAGGCCATTTGGCTTGCGCCCAGCAAACCAACGGAAAGACCTGCCACAACCGCCGCCTTGCCCATCCGTTGCCGTTTCTCCAATTCGCGCTCCAGATAGCGCACCTCTGCCTCGCATTTTGGGCAAGTGCCGCGGCAGTCGCCTTGGTAGGTACATTCCTCGATGACCAACTTAATGTCGTTCTCTGCCGCGATTTGCTTGCGGATTTCCTTCAGGATTTTGCAGGTTTGTTTGCCTTTAGCCATGACTTAAGTATTATAACGTTAATTATCAACAATTTACAACAATTGTCCATTAATTGTTTTGCTTAGTTTCTCAGTCCTTTTGGCTCTGGAGCCACCACATCGCCTTCTATGAAATCTTCTTCAATATAAAGATCATCCAAAGAGGCTGGCTTCAACGGAAAATGAATCGTCAGAGTGCAATCAGTGCCCAATCTCTTCACCTCGCCACTTTCCAACACGAAGTATCCGTTTTCCCAAATGTAGGAATTCATGGCATCTACCAGTGGGAAATCGATCTCGGGATCAATGCTTTTTTTGACTACAACCATCGATGTCAAACCATCAACAGTCACCATGAAAGACAACTTCATGTCGCCCTGAAGCTTGGTAGCCTTCTCGCCCAAATGGTACGAGAGGTATGCAAGCAGCTTTTCCAGGCCTCCACGAGGAACAGGGGCATAGAAGGCCTTGGCCTCTTTAATCATTTGGTCGTAAAGAAAATTATCGACCTCGATACCCAACACATCAAGGTCTTTCATCGAGTACCTCATCTGTTTATTGATCTCTGGATTCTTCGACATTTCCAGATAATACGACTGAGGCTCCATTGCCACAATACCCATCAATGGATCAGTTATGACTTCGGTCTCGCCCGCGTCAATTGTGTCGGCATCTGGCGTTTGGGCCATCGCTGCAGGAGCTGCACCCAGCAAACCTGCGGAAAGGCCAGCCACGACTGCGGCTTTCCCCATGCGTTGGCGCTTCTCCAACTCGCGCTCCAGATAACGCACTTCGGCCTCGCATTTTGGGCAGGTGCCGAGGCAATCGCCTTGGTAGGTGCATTCCGAAACGACCAAATCAATGTTGTTCTCCGCAGCAATCTGTTTGCGAATTTCCTTCAGGATTTTGCAGGTTTGTTTGCCTTTTGCCATGACATTAGTTTTTTGAATAACGATGCAAAAATAGAAATATTTTGAATCTCACCTTATTATATAATGAAATTCGTCAATATCCGTCACCCCCATCGCTTTGAGGCTCTCTACACTCTTCGAAACATCTCCATCGGTGTTGAACTCGGGAATATGGGGAACACGCACCTTAACGCGCTTGGGATCGCCATGTAGCAAAATCCATTCCAAATTCTTCAACGCCAAATCGATTTCCTTGCCCGTATAAGCGAGGTAGATTTTAGGGTTAAAATCCTTGATGTCAACGATATAGCCGTCCAAAACCGCATCAAGGGCCTGCACATTCCCAAAAGGCACATTGAGGCTGGTCTCGGCCAAAATCTGCCACTGCTGGCCGCAGAGTGCGCGGAACTCCTTGATGAAATCCACTTGCAGCAAGGGTTCTCCTCCGCCGAAGGTAACTCCTCCATGAGTCGCCAAGAAATACAACTGGTCGATTTTGACCTCTTCGAAAAGCTGTTCGGGCGTATAGCGTCGGGCTTTTTCGGGTTCCCAAGAGGCTTTGTTGAGGCAATACTTGCAACGCAAGGGACACCCCGTGAACGCCACCAAGGTGGTGACGCCCTCGCCGTCCGTCGTCAGTCGATGGCGGCTGATGCCGAAGATTTTCGACTGCGTCTGAGGCATGTTCCTCTAGTACCTAAGATAGCCAGGCGAATGCGATCCGACCCGGTTGTCCGGCGCTCTCATGTTGAACACGATGCCTCCTTGAACGTTAATTCCGTCAGAATTGAACGGCGCAAAGGCACCGATGAGGTTGTTGGTCGCCAGATAGACATGAAAAGTGCCGAAATTGCCCGCCAAGCCGAGGCCGAAATTGGTGTAGCTGCCCTTCATCAGCGTATAAGTGGCGCACACATCCAGCATTTCGAAGAACGAGCCGCTATAAGCCAAGGTAAAGGCCGGACTGAAACCGCCGTTACGGAAGCTGCCATGCGCCTGAACACTAACACGGTTTTCAGGCGTGAAGTCATAATAGCCTCGAAGCAAGACATTGGTGTTCAGCATGGTGGAATAGCGTTCGGCAGGCGTGACTTCCAACTGGAAATACCGTTGCAAGGTATCCAAGAACAACTCACGGTAGTATTCGTCGGAAACGATGCGCTGCAGCCTGTTGATCTCGATACCTTCGAAAAGGAACGAGCCATCGTCGTACATCGAACCGGCATCATTGACATTGCCAACCAGTTGGAAATTGTTGGACTTCCAGCTGAAGAAGCCCAAATCCTGCACTGCCGCGACCACTCCGATTTGGTTCGTGACGTGGAATTCGGCTCCCAGATCGACGGCAAATCCCGGATTGCTGAACAAATCCGAAACGGCAAGATTGCCTGCCGTCACGAGTTTCCCGTCACTGAGGGTGAAAAACGATGGCAACGAGGCCCGCATGGCGATGTTTTCATACAAGCGCAAGGCGTAAGATGCCGGATCCGTAACCATCTTAACCTCAAAGGCTTCGGTATTGACATTGGCGAACCCGAACAACAGCTTGGCACGGGCCCCAACCGAAAGCCTCCTGCCGATATTCATCTGATAGCCAACGGCAAACTGCTGATATGCAGTTGCATTGAGGCCCATACTGACGTCAACAGGATTGTCTTCGCCAACGAAAGCGGCATTGCCTTTGGCCAACAGGACAAACAAATCGTCGTTGAAGCTCATATCACCTTGAAAACGAACATCATATCCAAAGGTCAACATGCCGACCGGCAATCGGCGGTACAAGGTGAAAAGATTCTCATTCGCGCTGAAACAGAGTGAATTGTCCACCCTCAGGCCATCGGCGAACTTGCCCAGATTCAATGCAGCAGGCCGGCCTTGCGCATCGAAATCGAAAAGGTTGTCGTATCTCACCCCCGTGCCTTGGATGTTCAACCCCACATTGCCCACTATTAACGACATCACGCTGTTATAAGGCAAGTCGGCTGCCGGATTGGCCTTCATCTGATAAGGGTTCATCAACATGAAATCGACGGGCGACACTTCCTGCGCCTTGACTGAGCCAAAGGCCGCCAAAAGTGTGGCCAATGCCACGGTTTTTACTATCTTTTTCATTTTCAATTACTTTTTAGATTAATGTCACCTTCGTAATCCACCTTGGCTTTCAGGGTGAAGTTGAGATTCTGGTTGGCATTGAGCACCACGTCATGCGACTCGGTACCCAAGACAAAATCGAGGATGATACGGTCGGAATTGAAGACGTTCTCCTGAATCATCGTTTCATCGGTGATTTCTATCGTCACCTGCGTCGTGGTGGGCGTTCCGTCATACGACGAGGCAATCAGCGTCGCGTTGTCAAGCAGGTTATAGGTAACGACATCATGCTCAGAGTCATACATCATAAACCTTCCATTCAGGTTGAATGGGATGGTGGAGACAAAAGTCAACTCAAGCGTCAGCTTCTTGATCCACTCGGGAGACTGAAGCTGCGAGAGCCTCATGTTGACGGTGTCGATATAATGGATTTCGTCAATATTGAACTGGAACGGCACGTTGGCATGGACGCGAAGGTCGATGGAACTGGCCTCGCTCACCTCAACCAGCTCGTGCGTCCCATTTGGATTCAGGACCAAGTCGGTGGAGATATGGGCATGTCCTGCATGTGCGTTAAGAGTGCCGTTGAGGTACTGCTGGAACATCTGGATGAATATGGGCGACGAGGTGGCAGAGACTTCCAACGGCAAGGGCGAAACAAGCTGGAAAGGCTCGATATCGTTGCCCGAAATCAGTGCCGAATCGACAAAGAAACGTGCCTCGAGGCCGAAAGTGTTGCGGGCACTCAAAGTCACCAGGATGTTCTCCAAATCCAGCATTCCCGACATATTGTCAGGAAACACGCTGAAGACTGTGTCTAAAGTGCTCCTGATACTATATGTGTTCACAAAGCCGCTCATGTCCTGAACGGCCAAGTCCTTGCCTTTCAAGTCAATGTCAAACACAAAGCCCTCCATCGGAAGCTCCTGAACCTTGGCACGCACTGCATAGTTGAAATGCAGCGTGTTCTCTTCGGCAGTCTCGAAACGCACACCCGACAAGTCGATGCCCGACTGACCGCTTTCAGGATCGAAGACAAACGAGAATGCGTTGCCTTCCTCGTCCTTGATATCCGAAGACGAAATGACGATTTGGCGGATGTCGGGGACATTGGACGAAACGCCAAATTCGAATCGGCCTGACTTCATCGTTGCCGAACGCACGCTGACGTATTCCGACTCCAACTGCACCGTTTGCGTATATTGGAACATCGTGTCAACGGGAAACGGCAAAACAACGCCTGGCAAAGGGTTGGGCACTTCAAAATGTTCATTTATCTCCAAATCATTGAATTTCAGCAATTCGCTACCCTTCAACAATCCCATTTGGTCGAAGAGCAAATTATACGACATGTTGCCCGACTGGTCATAATCAATCAGACTGTCCATCTGGAAACGCTGCATCAGGTCAACAATCGTGTAACTGCCGTTTGACACAGGCAGCAGCATTTCCCCCTCGGTGTGTACAGCTTGGACATGGCTCAGGTCGAATTTGTTGCAAGCGCCGAAACACGAGGCCACGGCAACCAAAAGAAGCAATAAACGAATGTGTCTCATAAGGCTATAGATTAAATTTCATACAAATTTTCCGTTCAAAATCATTCTTTCCACTTTGTTGGCGCCGTAATAATATGGCATGAACTCCAATTGCGTCATCGGTTGGGTGATGATGAGGTTGGCGAGTTTGCCGCGACTGACGCTTCCCACCTCGTCGCTCACGCCCATCGCGTAGGCCGTGTTCAAGGTGGTGGCGTTCAAGGCCTCTTCGGGAGTCAATCGGTAGCGGATGCAGGCCATCGACATGACGAGTTGCATGTTGCCCGAAGGCGAAGTGCCGGGGTTGAAGTCGGAGGCCATGGCCACGGGCAGGCCCGCGTCAATCATCTGTCGTGCAGGCGAAAGCGGCAGGTTGAGGAAGAAGGCGCAGCCCGGCAAGACCGTCGGCATGGTTTCCGTATCTTTCAGGCATTCAATCTCTTCCTGTCCCATTTGTTCCAAATGGTCGACGGAGATGGCGCCGTATTTCACGCCCACCTGCACGCCGCCCGAGACGGCCATCTCGTTGGCGTGGATTTTCGGTCGCATACCGTATTTGATGCCTGCCATGAGGATGCGCTCGGTGTCGTCGACGGTGAAGAAGCCTTGGTCGCAAAACACGTCGATGAAGTCGGCCAAATCCTCTGAAGCCACCAGCGGAATCATCTCGTTGATGACCAAGTCGACATAATCTTCCTGGTGGCCTCGATATTCCATTGGGATGCCATGCGCCCCGAGGAAGTTCGACTTGATGGTCAAGGGCGAGTTTTCCTTCAGTCGGCGGATGACGCGCAAGAGCTTCAGTTCGCTCTCGGTCGTCAGGCCGTAGCCGCTCTTGATTTCAATGGCGCCCGTGCCCATGCGCATCACCTCGTCGAGGCGTTGCTGGGCCATGCCGTAGAGTTCGTCCTCCGAGGCCGCTGCCGTCGCCTTGGCCGAGTTGAGAATGCCTCCTCCCCTTTTGGCGATTTCCTCGTAGCTGAGGCCACGAATCTTGTCCACGAACTCCATCTCGCGAGAGTTGGCATAGACCAAATGCGTGTGCGAGTCACAGAAAGCAGGCATCACCACGCGACCTTTTGCATCATAAACACGATGGTTTTCAGCAAGATACTTCTTGCAAGCATCCCAATCCATCGGGCCGTAGTCGGCGATTTTCTTGCCTTTTATTAATAGGAAAGCGTCTTTGATTCTTCCCGTTTCGGCCATTTCCTGACCTCGTTTCAGCAGTCGGCCTTGTTCCTCTATGCCGACGAGTTCCTTGATATTGACGATGAGCATGATTTCTCTGATTTTGGGTGCAAAATTACGCAAAAAACGGCCATTTGCACGATTTTTGTGTATTTTTGCACGAGTTAAACTTAATGACAATGAAAAAAACCATCCTTATCGCCATGGCCATCATCGCCACCAGCATCGCGGCCAACGCACAAGAAGAGAAGAAAGAATCGAAGGTCATCCATTTGACCTACAAGGAGTTCCTGAAGAAGGTCTGGGACTTCGAGAAAGACCCGAACACCTTCAATTACAAAGGCAAGCTGCCCGCCGTCATCGACTTCTATGCCGACTGGTGCGGCCCGTGCCGCCGCGTGGCGCCCATCATGGAACGCATGGCCGAGGAATATGACGGGAAATTGCTGGTTTACAAAATCAACACTGACCAAGAAAAGGGATTGTCAAGTGCATTCCAAATCCGCAGCATCCCGACAGTACTCTTCATCCCTATGGAGGGACAACCGATGATGCAAGTCGGGGCGATGCAAGAGGCCGAATACAAGAAAGTCGTTGAGGAACAGTTGCTCAAATGACCCTGTTCACCACAGCGTATTTTCCGAGTATCAGCTACATGGCGCGTTTTCTGCAAGAGGACGCGCCTGTTGTTGAAGTGTGGGAGACCTACCGCAAGCAGACCTACCGCAACCGCTGCCGCGTGATGACGGCCAACGGCGTGGAGAGCCTGAGCGTGCCCGTTGTGAAGGTCAACGGCAACCACACCATGACCCGCGACATCCTCGTCAGCGACCATGCGCCGTGGCAACACATCCACAGCCGCTGCTTGGAGTCGGCTTACAAGAACTCGCCCTATTTCGACCATTATTACGACTATCTCCGACCCATCTTCGAAGGCCATTTCGAGCGGCTTATCGACTTGAACGATGCGACATTACAGGCGGTGCTGAAGATACTGAAAGTGAACAAAGAGATTGTCCACACAACGGATTATGTCCGCGAGGCTGAGAACGACCTGCGCGAGGCGTTCAGTCCGAAGAAGCCGTTTGACGAAAGCCTCTTCCCTACTTATTATCAGGTTTTTAGTGAGAAGCTCCCCTTTGCGGCGGATATGAGCGTGTTGGACTTGGTGTTCAACTTGGGGCCGGAGGCGGTGGGGTATCTGTCCTCCCTGCGGGAGGTTTAGCCTACCTGTGTGCTGCCGTAGGTCGCGACATCGCTCTTGTAGAGGCACGACCTCTATCCCGTAGGTCGCGACCTACGGTTAATGAAGTGGCGTCTTTCAGACGCGGCGGGTCACTTCACCTGAATCTCAAACTCCGACCAGTCCTCGGCTACCTTCAGCAGGTCGAAATAATGGCAGATGTTCTCCTCGGTGATTCTCTCGCCGTTGACGGAGACGATTCGGTCGCCGACCTTGAAGCGCTCGTTGCCGTCGATGATACGGGTGAGGATTTTCAAGGTGCCGTCGGCGGTTGAAAGGACGTATGGCTTCTTCTTGAAAGGCTTGCTGGAATCCGTTTTATGTGGCCTGGCGTACATCTTGGGGGTTGGGCCCCAATTCGCAATAATCCAGTCGTATTGCGAAATGGCCGCAAGTCCCATGTTTTCGTTAGCTATCGACTTCACGTAAAGCACCGATGTCTCTTTTTCGTTTCCAGCAAGACTGAGTGTTTCGTCTTGTGCACACACAAAGCGTTGTTTTTCAGCATGTCCACCGACCGTTGTTCCAAACGAGCCTTCGTAAACCAAATCGCCTTCTTTCGGGCTTCCAACCCTCTGTTCATCCTTCAACAGGAAAGGGGCCGCACCGTTGCCCGTGTCGAAAATACACTCATGTTCCACGCCGTTGATTTGCGGATAGACCCACATCACGTTTTTTTCGTACTTGCATTTGATGGGAATGAACTCCGTGGTGTCAATCGTCAGGGAATCATGGATTTCGTAAATAATGTTGTTGGTGAAGTCCAACATATAACGTCCCACGTTAATGCCCTGGAAGCCAACGATGTCGTATTCCGAAAGGGCATGTTCTTTCCCGCAGATAGGTGGCTCCGGGGCCAACATCGCCATGCCAACGCCTTCCGAAACGACCATGTCCGTCCTAATTTTGGTTCGCAACGTCGTCACACTGATTTTCGACCTCTTGTCGGCACCCGACACACTGTGACGGTAAAACTTCATCCCTTCGGGCTTGGTGCTCGGCGTGTACATCAACGCAGTGAACGAATTGACGCCCGAATCGTACATCACCGTGTCCGTCTTCCCGTTGATTTCGGCCTTGAACAGCATCGTGTTTCGACTGTTGACGACAAAGTGGATGGTGTCGTGGGCCACATCATCGCCGCAATTGTAGCTTAGCGTGCCGTCATAGAGTTTTGCCGTGTGAACCAAAAGGCCAATGGTGCCGCATGAGGCCAAGGACACCGTCATAACCATAAGTGTGAGAATCCTGAAAAACTTGTTCATCTTTTTTTTTGTGTGTTAGTTTATTAGTACGCTGCAAATGTACGACATTTTTTTCTAATGAACAAGACTTTATTCACAAAACTTACAAAAAATCACTTCACCTGAACGTCAAACCCCGACCAATCCATGTTTTCCGTCAGCAGGTCGTAATAATGGCAGATGTTTTCCTCGGTGACTCTCTCGCCGTTGACCGAAACGATTCTGTCGCCGACCTTGAAGCGCTCGTTGCCATCGATGAGGCGAGTCAAAATACGCAAAGTTCCATCAGCCGTTGAGATGGCATAACGTGGTTTGTTCACCTTTATCGTATCCGCGACGTGGGGCTTGGCATATACCCTTTCCTTATAGTGGTCAATAATCCAATCGAAGCGTTTGATATATTCCAAACCCACATTGTTACTGGCAAGATTGCTTTCCAAGAACATGACAGGCAAGGTTTCCTTATGTCCGGCAAAGCCCACCTCTGTTTGGAGAGCAACGACAAAATGCTGCTTCTTTGTTGCGCCACCTATCGCTGCCCCGTATGAGCCTTCATAAAGCAGGTCGTCCTCGTTGCGGTTTTCCACTCTTTGGGCATCCAATATGAGAATCCCATTGCCGTTGCCCGTGTCGAACATGCACTCATATTCAACGCCATTAATCACCGGATAGACAAACAAAACGTCATGTTCGAACTTGCACTTCACGGGAAGATAGGCCAAAGAATCTATCTCCTTCCGATTCATTTTGTAAACCCTGTTGTGGGTGAAGTCCAACTGGTAACAACCTATTCCAATTCCCCTGAAGCCTAAGATGTTATATCGGTTGATGGCGCTCTCTTTGTCACAGGCCCGAAATGGTTCCATTAAAATGGCGCTGCCAAAAGCCTCACCTACGCACATCGGCGTCTTGACGTTGACGGGAATATAGGTCATCCGAACTTTTGTCTTCTTGTCAGCACCCCTAATCGGCACCTTGTAAAACTTCATTCCATCAGGCTTGGTTTCATCGGAATAGAACAAAACAGCGGTTGGATTTGCGCCCGAGTCATACATGACCGTGTCTTCCACTCCGTTCACCTCAGCCTTCATCAGCATTTGGCGCGTGTTTTTATTGATGACAAATCGGATGGTATCGTCATCAACCTCCTCGTTGTCATTGTACCTGCGCATGTGGTTGTCGGTCTTTTGCACATGAATGGCATAGCCGATTGGGCCGTCGCATGAGGCCATGAGGCTGCTCATTGCAATTAGGGCTATGGTTTTCAGTATTTTTTTCATTTTCATTGTATTAGTTTGTGTTTTCTGCTGAGGTACAGCCGTAGGTCGCGACCTACGGTTTAGGAAGTTGCGTCTTTCAGACGCGGCGGGTCATTTTTCGGGATAGGCGATTCTGACGTGATAGATACTCATCAGCTTCTTTTTCAGCACCTTGCGACAGGTTTCGATGTCGCGGAGGGTAAGGTCGGTGTTGAGGAACTGACCCGCCTCCATCTGCTTGTTGATGATGTTGTCCACAAGGTCGCTGATCTTCTTTTCGTCGGGTTCCTTGAGGCTGTGGGAGGCGGCCTCTATCGAGTCGGCCATCATCAGCACGGCGGTCTCGCGCGAGAACGGTGCGGGGCCGTGGTAGGTGAACGGCGCAGGGTCGATTTCCTCGCCGGGATGTTGTTTTTGCTCGTTGATGTAGAAGTAATCGGTGCGGCGCGTGCCATGGTGGGTGCGGATGAAGTCGATGACGCGCTCGGGGATGCGGTTCTTGTGTGCCAACTCGATGCCGTTGGTCACATGCGAGATGATGATTTCGGCGCTTTCAGTATTGGAGAGGTCGTTATGAGGATTGTATGCACCATGCTGGTTTTCAGTGAAATACATCGGATTATCGATCTTTCCGATGTCGTGATACAAGGCTCCAGTACGTGCCAAAAGCGTGTCGCCGCCGATTTCGTAAAGCACCTCCTCGCAGAGGTTGGCCACTTGGATGGAGTGTTGGAACGTGCCGGGTGCCGTAGTAGCCAACTGCCTGAGCAGCGGGCTGTTGGTGTTGCTCAGCTCCAAGAGCGACAAGGAAGTGGTCATGCCAAAGACGCGCTCAAACATCATAATGATGGGCTGGGCCAGCAGGGTAAATAGCGCGTTAAGGAGAAGCAGGAACAGGTCAGACCACTTGACCTCTGAAGTGGACATGAACGTGAACGAAAGGTACACGACAAGATAACCCAAAAACACAAACAGCGCGGCCTGGATGAAACGATGATGCACCCGCTTGTTCGACATGCTGAACGTGACCAGCACCGTGGCCACCAACTGCATGAAAATGAACTGGAAAGGATTGGGGACAGCCAACGAGACCAGCATGACGGCAAACACCTGTACGGCAAAGGCCAAGCGCATGTTGAAGAACACCCCAATCATAATGGCGAGGACACTCACCGGCATGATGAGGGCGAAGGCCGGGTGCAGTTTGACAATCCAATACGACGGGATGACAATCAACAGGACCAGCACGAGCAGCAAGACGATGTTTTTCAGCTCCGAAAAGACCCTTTTGTGCAACATGCGAACATAAAGCCCCATCAAAGCGAAGATGAGAGCGACAAGTACCAATTGGCTCAGCAGGACGCGAAGGCTTTCGTCGCGCGACATGGAACGCGAGGTGTATTCACGCTGCAACGAGTTCAATATGTTATAGGTGTGCTCGTCAACCAACTCGCCTTCCGAGACGATGATCTCGTCCTTTTGCACCATGCCGTAGGTGGGCGATACCGACGAAACGGCCTTATCGACCTCTTGCTTGGTCAGCTCGGCGTTATAGAAGACATTCTGACGGAGTGCTCCGCTGAGCAGCTCGGAAACCAGCTTCTTGTCCACATGGTTTCCAGCGGTTTCCAAGGCCGCATTGACGGCTTCGGTGGCATCGTTCATGGTGAAGAAGTCGCCGTAATAGGCCGTGCGCATCACCCTGTCGCGTACGATGTTCACCTCCGAAGCCGGAGTCAAGTCGGAAATGGAGTTGTCGTAAGCCACCACACCGCACTCCTCGATGGAGTCGTAAACGTTGAACAACACGTCGAGGGTCAAGTCCTTGTCGAAGTCCTTGCTGTCGTCCCATTTTGCTTCGAAATTGACAAACAGCATGTTGCGCGAGGCCACCATCTGCTCGTCGTTGTAAACGAAGATAGGACGCACCTTCGCTGAAGCTTCCTCGTTCTCTGCCCAAAGCTTCGCCTCGTCCTTGTAGATCGGGAAGTCGAAGGGCGCGTAAAGCGTCTCGTGCTGCCAGGGCTTGGCAAGTTGGTACTCATACTTGAACTTTCCCGTGCGCGGCATCTGCCAACACACCACAACCGCCGCAATGATGAAAGCGAACACCTTGGAGAGACCATAGAAATTGTGGCGCAACTTATTGAAAATGTCCTTAATAAAGTTCATAAGCAAACGTTTGTCGCAAATTATGCAGGATTAATTTGGGGGCTAAATTAAAAATAAAAGTCCAAATGCAAGAAAAAGTGGCGAAAAATGACTATTTTAGCGGTCGTAAAAACACCGACGAAGACATGGAAAACACGACCTACGGCATCTGCCACCTTTCCGCCATCGCCTTGCGCAAGGAAGCCCGACATGGTTCCGAAATGGTTAGCCAACTGCTTTACAATGAGACCTATACCGTTTTGGACAAAGCACCAGAATGGCTCTTGGTACAAACCCACTTCGACCATTACGAAGGCTGGATCCAAGCGAAACAATTCCGCAAGATTGGCGAAAAAGACCTCTACGCAGCCAAAAACAAACCCATCTACCTGACCAACCAACCCGTCACGGAGATTGATGGAAAATGGCTCAGTTTGGGCACACCACTCCTTGAGCCGCATCCCGACGCGGCGGAAATGCCAACGGAATTCGACCCCAAGCTCATGATGGGCTATGCCAAAAAATTGCTCAACACGCCCTATCTTTGGGGTGGCCGCACGGTGATGGGCATCGACTGCTCGGGCATGGTGCAGGTGTGCGCCCGTTTGTCAGGGCTCCTTCTGCCCCGCGATGCATCACAGCAGATGGAATGCGGCGAGTTGGTGTATTTCCTTCAGGAAACACAGCCTGGCGACTTGGCCTTTTTCGGCGAAGACTGCGGCCCCATCAGCCATGTGGGCATCATCATGGGAAACGACCGAATCATCCACGCTTCGGGACAAGTCCGCATCGATTTCCTCGACCAAACGGGCATTTTCAACAAGGAGCGGAACGAACACACGCATCTATTGCAGGCGGTGAAACGGATGAAATGAAAAAAATCCGCCAAACGTTTTCGGCGGATTTTTCCATGAAGCATATTGTTCCTTAGTTTTAGATGATGATAAACACCAACACAAATGATAAAACCAGCATAAAGGCGAAACTCACGCCATGAATCCCTTCGCGGTTCTCTGTTCCTGGGAAAATTTTGGTGCGATAGGCGAGAAACCTTGTGATGAAATATGCCGCAGTAACTATGGCAGCAAGAATCGAAACCACCAATAGGCCTGAAGTCCAATGGATTGGCTCGTTACCAAAGAGTGAAGTTGCGATTCCGTCCGCGAGAATACAGGCAGCAATTATCCCTAAATAAACGAAGAACTTCGTTATGGATCCTTCTTCCTGGCTGAAAATTTCAATATCCTTCAGCTTCTTCATTCTTTAGGCGTTTTCGAGTTTGTCGTTTGAACCCAAGACGTTGATGATTTTATGCTCGTAGAGCTTCTTCATGTTATCTCTGGCGGGGCCGAGGTACTTGCGCGGGTCGAACTCGGCGGGCTTCTCGGCGAAGGCCTTGCGGATGGCTGCGGTCATGGCCAAGCGGCTGTCCGAGTCGATGTTGATCTTGCAGACGGCGCTCTTGGCGGCCTTGCGCAGTTGCTCCTCGGGGATGCCCACGGCAGCTTTCAGCGAGCCGCCATATTTATTAATGGTGTCCACTTCGTCTTGCGGCACCGACGACGAGCCATGCAGCACGATGGGGAAGCCTGGCAGTTTCTGCTCGATGGCTTCGAGCACGTCGAAAGCCAACGGGGGCGGCACGAGACGGCCCGTCTGCGGGTCGACGGTGCATTGCTCGGGAATGAACTTGTAGGCGCCATGCGAGGTGCCGATGCTGATAGCCAACGAATCGACGCCGGTCTTGGTCACGAAGTCGATGACTTCCTCGGGCTTGGTGTAGTGGCTTTCTTCGGAGGCCACTTCATCCTCAACGCCGGCCAACACGCCGAGTTCGCCTTCCACGGTCACATCGTACTGATGCGCGTAGTCGACGACCTTGCGGGTGAGGGCCACGTTCTCGTCGTAGGGCAGGGCAGAGCCGTCGATCATCACGGAGGAAAAGCCCATGTCGATGCACGACTTGCAGAGTTCAAACGAATCGCCGTGGTCGAGGTGAAGCACGATTTCAGGATGGGCGCAGCCCAGTTCCTTGGCGTATTCCACCGCGCCTTGGGCCATGTAGCGCAGCAGGGTCTGGTTGGCGTAGTTGCGCGCGCCTTTCGACACTTGCAGGATGACGGGCGACTTGGTCTCGACCGCCGCCATGATGATGGCCTGCATCTGTTCCATGTTGTTGAAATTGAAGGCCGGGATGGCATAGCCGCCGTCAACCGCCTTGGCGAACATTTTACGGGTGTTCACAAGCCCTAATTCTTTGTAGCTTACCATATTGATTGTGCTTATTTATTGTTGTTCGATTGTTTTATTGGCTGTTAGCAGTTAGCTTGGTAGCTTTAACGCTAATAGCTAATGGCTAATAGCCAAATATACCATTCAGCCGCAAAAATAGAAAAAACTTTCCAAAAATTATCACTTGACGTTCACTTTCTTGCTGCAACTCCCGTTTTCAGTACTCAACTTGACGATGTACAAGCCTGAAACGAACCTTCCCAAGTCTAACGAAACCGTTTCGCCTTTGCGCAGTTGCCCGACGTTTCTTGTCATCATAAGCTCGCCCATGAGGTTGTAGACTTCAACCGTAGCCCTGCCTTGCAAACCGTTGCCTATCACCATGTTGACTTTGCCGTCGGTGGGGTTGGGGAAGAGGCTGAAACTGGGTGCCGACCATTCGGGTGTGGCATATCCTACGATGCTGATGCTCTTGGTGGCGGGCTCAGTGTCGCAGCCATTGTCAGCGGTGACCGAAAGGGTGACTTCGGTGTCGTCCGTCTGCTGGTTCCAAACAATGTCGATTTTGTTGCCATGGGTGTAAATGGTGCCTGCATTGGCTGGTTCAATGCTCCAAATATAGCTGATACCTTCTTGATAATCAATCGAATAATTGTTGAAGGGTTGGCTGAATTTGTTAACGATGCTGTCGCCCACGATGGCGGTAAGGGTGATTTCGTCCATCAATTGGATTTGTGTCGTGCTGGCAATGGTGTCGTTGCCATGGAATGCGTAAAGTGTCAGGGTCACTTCGTTGTTTGCTTGGTCTTGGTTTCCAGGTAGATAGGTTGGGTTGGCAATGGTGTCGAAATCGAAAAGGCCGTCGCCGTCGGTTGTCCATCGTATGGAGTCGTAGTCGTAGGCATAGGCTTGGCTGAGCGCGATGGGGGCATCGGCGCACGAAACCTTTTTGCCACCTGCATAGGCGATGGCTCGGTGCATAGGCGGGAAGCAGATGTCGTCGATTTTGGCAATAAGGGTGTCGCCAATGGGATTGTACGATTGCAATATCCAAATTGCTTTGATATGTCGGTTTGGAACGAGTATTTCTTTGTAGGTCCATTCCTCGCTGCCTTCCAGCATGGTCTCGTTAACGCCGTCGGTGAATTTGAAGGTTCTCGAGTGGCTGCTCTGATAGCGGAACGAGGTCTTGCTGTCGTGCTCAACCAAAGTCGAGTTCTTGATCATGCTGGCTAATCTGAAGTAGTGTTGGTCGTCAACAGCTATTTTCATGCAGCGTTGTCCTTCATACGCATCTTCGTCGTATGTCCAGAAATTGTTTGAGTTTATCGCCCAATTGAATGCTTGGTTGAGCGTGTCTGCCTCAAATCCCTCAAAGAGACCTCCGTATTGGACGATGGTGTCGAAGATGGTTTGCCCGTCTTGGTGGCTAACCGTGAATTGCGTCTGAAGCCATGCGCCAACGGTTTCGTTGGGGTCAGCATTGATTTCATAGGTGACGGGCAGGGCTTCGTTAGGCAGTAGTGAATATAATGTGTCGTGTGCGGCGAAGCTGACGAAAGGTGCCTTGATGACAAGGTCGGTGCTGAGGAAGTCTATTTTGGAATGCCCGTCGTTCTTGATGTTGAAGGTGAGAAACGATTTGCCACCAGCCTCGATGTGGGTCGACGGCTCGCCCGATTCGGTTGTAGGACAAAACTCGGGATTGATGGCGATGACGGGGGCGTTGGCCGTGAACACGATGGGGTCGGTGTGGGTGTTGCCGCCCTCGTCGAAACGAAGCAAAAGCGTGATTCTGGTTTGATCCGGCACGTTTCCTTTGAGCTTGAACTGGAAGGCGTTGGCAATGTGGCAAATCGAGTCGGGGGCCAAATGCGGACAGTGGGCTGTCCCTTGCAGGATTTCGATGTATGGCGAATCGCTTTCAAGCGTGATTTCCGAGCCTTCCGAAGCAAGGAGGCTGATGTTTTGCAGCTCGATGTCGATCGAGGCGGTCTCGTTGTAGTCTACTTGGCCGTTTCCGTCTTGGTCGTTGATGGTGAAGTCCTTAAGGTAGACGAATACCTTCGAGGCATCAAAAACGGTGATTTCATGTTGTTCCCTGATTCGGTTCAGCTTGGTGAGGGTGACGGTGAAACGGTCTCCAATTTCCATTTGCGGCAGGTTGATGGCCTGGTCTTGTCCCGTGCTGCGGGCAACTGTGATGATGCCGTTGTCGTCGGAGAGGCACACTGTAACGCCTTCTTCGGCTTTGAACTTGTAATTCAGGTCGTTGTTGGGCTGATAGGGCATGTCGGCGAAGTCGATGGGCTGGGGCACCTCGGTATGGATGTTAAGGTAGGTCTCGCCCAAAAAACTGAACAGGTTGAGTGTCTTGTCGACTTGGGTGATGTTGTCTTGGTAGGGCAGGAAGGCTTGCTGGGCGAGGAACAGTTTTCCTGCCACGAGGGCATAGGAGGGAAAGTTGAAGTCGTGGGCGGATTGCGTGCCAAGCGTGGGCATGTATTCGGGCCAGAAGTAGTCGAACATGCCCCATGAGACCAAGTCGTTGTAATGGGAATAGGTGACACTGTTGGTTCCGACGACGCCAATGGCTCCTTTTTCTTCCCTGAGAAAGGCCTCTGAGATGCACATGGGGGACGACCAATTGTCCCAAAAGTCGTTGGTCAGGCAGCCGATGGAGAATATGAATGTTGGCTCTTCGTTTTGTATTAAGGAAATTTGGTTGCGGTGAAAATAAGGGCTCCCCCAAATGTCCTGGCTTGAATGGTCTCTGTAAAGGGTCAGGAAACCGCCTTCGCTCATGGCCTCTATCAGAGGTTGGTTGTCGCTCATGTGTCCCCAATTGTCCAATCCTCCAATGGTTGCAGGAATGTATTGTGTGCCATTAGGCCCGAAATAGTTTAAGACAGCCCCAGTGTTGAAGGCCGTTGACCAGATGGAATCAGGCGGTGTGGCATCTGGGTCCATTTGGTTATACACGAGATAAAGGTTTGCCGGGTGCTTGCCAAGCTGGGTGCGCCAAAAGCCGTCGACGCTTTGTGATGTGATCAAGAACCATTTGTTTTCCTCGTAGCCGGAGGTGATTACGGGATGGTCGTAGTAATGAGGGTCGGTGGGAGGATTTAACTCAAAACCAATAAGCTTTTTTACTTGCTGTTGACAATCTTCGGCATTGTAGACCGTCATGCGGCTGATGGCCAAGTCAGGGATGCTGTCGCCGTTCATGTCGGCAAAAGGGTTGTCGGTGGGGTATCGGTAATCATTATAGGTATTGTTGGGCATCCGGTAGATGTAAGGCTTGAGGCCAAACTCCGGCTGCGTGTTATGGTTTCCGCCAAACAAAAGCACTGCCGCAGGCGGTATCGTCCAGTTGTTGTAGGCGTTGATGATGTAGTTGCGGATGCTTTCGGGCTCGTTGCCGCCGCATTCTGCCGTGCTCACCACCTTGGTGGGGATGCCTTGGCGCAGGCGAAACTGCTTGAGCGTGTCGGCCCAGGCCAAAATGGCGGAGTCGTCGGGCGCGATGATGAGGTATTCGCAGCCTTCTTCGCGGTTTCGTATGGCATCGTTGAGCAAGTCGTGATAATGTGTTTCGGGCAGCATGTCGCCGTTGATGACCAAGTCGCGCAATATGCCGTCCCATGCGGGATTGCGGTAACGCGTGTCGCCAAACTGGCCGTTGCCGCCTTCAAAACTGATTTCGATGTCCATGTCGTAAATCACCTCCAAGGTCTTGCGCACGGGGTTGTAGCGGAACGGCGTCACGCTGAGCAGCACCACGTCGAGGCCTCGGATTTGGGTGGCTTGGGCTATCGTCGCGTTTTCGGCAGGGAAGTCGGCGTCTTTCCCGAACACGTCCATGTCCCAATGCAAGACCGGCTTTTTGTCCTCGTTGTTCATCTGCAAGGGCGCGGCGGGCAGCAAGTTGATGTCGCGCAAGGTTTGGCTCGCCTTTTCCTTGACTTTTATGCTCACGGAAGCCCCTTGTGGCACGGCGATGTAACGGTTCTCGAAAGGCAGGTTGGGCTTGCCCTCAGCATTGGAAGCGAAACAGCCTTTCAAGATGATTTCGTGGCCTTTGACGCCGTCGTGTTCGGTATCAGTGAGGCCCAATTCAGCGATGGAGAAATGCAGGGAAAGTTCTGATTTTGAACTGTTTTCTATGCTGAAACCTTGTGGATGTTCGGTGCTGAACCGATAATGGCTTTGGGCCTTCACGGCACACATCATGAGCAAAATGCCTAAAGTGGTAAAAAGTCGTTTCATGGCGAAAAAGTTCGTTTCAAATTGCAAAGTTACAAATTCAAATGATACAAACAAAAAATGCGCTTTATTATGCGCATTTTGAAGATAAGTCCTTAGTTATGTAAATAGTAATTAATATTAATCGTCATTTACATATCATCTATGGACAATGCCTGGAGTTTAAGATCATACTTTCCAAATGCACTCGCAGGCAAGGTTTGCAACCTTTCCTCAAGCGTCTTCGGATTGATTTTATCCCTGTTGCGCTTGATTTCTGCCACGATGCCCGTGTGCTCGAATTCGTTCAAGGCGATCATGTCGATTTCGTTGCCGCCTTTGCGGTCCCACCAGTTGCCGACCATCGTGTATTCGCCCGATTCCATCGCCTTGGCTTGGAAATACTGCTCCAAGGTCCTTCCCGAAAACTTCTCGTAATATTTGCCCATGTTCTGCCGCAATGCCGCCAACTGTTGCCGCTCAATCAGCGACTGGTAAGGCCAGATGAAACGGAACCAGAACCTCAGGAATTGGTCTGAAATCTCGTATGCCGTGACTTTACTGTTGGGCTTGGCTAACAGGGGCTTGAGTCGTTTCACAATCATGAAGTTCTTTTCCAAGTTCTGCAAGTACACGCCCATGTCCTTCTGCATGACCCCATCGATTTCGCTGCGCTTGGTCATACCACTGGCAATCAACTGGAGAATGGAGAAATAGGTGTTGCTGTCGTCGCTGAATTCTTGGTTCATCAGGTCGCGGCCTTCGGTGAGGAAGTAGGAGTCGGGGCGACACACATAATTGAGCATTTTCTCCTTGGTGTAGCATTGCGCGTCCATCAGCAGTTCGACATATTTGGCCACGCCTCCTGTAATCATGTAGAGGCAGAGCAGGTCTTCGTTCTTGTAATTGGGGCTGTGGTCGCGGAAGATTTGCTTCAACACTTCGATACGGAAGGGGAGGAGCGTGAATTTCGAGGTTGGGCGACCGTAAAGCGGCTCGTTTTCGTCCTCGAAGATGCGTTTCATCAGCGACTGGATGCTGCCCGAGGCCACCAAGTGCAGGTGCGATTCCCTGTGGTAACGGTCCCAAAGGTCTTGTATCTCGCTGAAGATGGCGGGATTCACTTTTTGGAGGTTCTGGAACTCGTCGAAGAAAACGGTGAACTGCCGTTGCAGCGACGCTTTCATGATGACTTCGAACAAGTCGCGGAAACGGCTGATTTGGCCATAAACTTGAATGTTCAACTGCTCTTGAATGGTCTGCTGGAACTTTTGGCAAAGCACGGCCTCGCTGTCTTTCGAGACAAAGAGATAGGCAATGTTTTTCCCTTCCAAAGCCTTGTTAATCAACGAGGTCTTTCCCACGCGGCGGCGACCCGTCAGCACAGTGAACACTGCCGACCTTTCGGCTTGCTTCTCGCTTTGCAGCAGCAGCTCCAGCTCCATTTCCCTGTCGTAGAATTTCATAATATTAACTGTTATTTATATAAATCATCGTTTACATTTTTGCTGCAAAAATACAAAAAAAGAAAAATGCGCCAAGCATTTTGACGCATTTTTCTTCAAAATAATGTAAATGGCGATTAATATTAATATCCGTTTATATAAAAAATCCCCCGAACCCGAAGGCTGGGGGATTGCGTCCGTTTGGAACAAAACCTGCAAAACCCACAAAAGCGGTTTTTGCTTTTGAAAGTCGCCAACTGGCTCCTTTCGTTTCCGATCTTGATCGGCGAGGCAACAAGCCCCGGTTGGGGTTGTTGCTGGCTATAGGCTCTGTTTTGTAAGTTTTGCTGGTTTTGTTCTGAATATCATTCCACTACGATTTTCCGCACCGCGTCGCCCAATTTCACGAAATACATGCCTTGCGGCAGTTCAATGGTCGTTTTGCCGTCGATTTCTTGTGTCAAAACGGTTTGCCCAAGGGTATTTGTGACAGTCATCGTGCCTGTGCCTTCCACCGTGAACGCCCTTTTGGCTGGATTCGGATAGACCGTTAAGGTCCCTGAGCCTGTCGAAGGGCCGTTCTCTCCAAGCCCAACGGTCTCACTGCTGCGGTTGGAGAGCAGGCGCGTCTCGCCGTCCTTGCCTGCCTCAACGCCCTGGATGACGATGTAGCCCTCATCGAACTGGCTCTCCGAGCAGGTGTAGCTCGTCACGCTGGCGCCCACATAGTCGATGGTCGTGAGCGTCCCGTCGTTGGCGTTCCACTCACAGATGTTATAACCTAAGAGGTCGTATCCTGCAGGGACATTCCAGTTGACCTCGATGGTATTGTTGATACCTGTCAAGTAAGCCATGTGGATGGTCTCTTTGGGATAGCTCACGATGGGGCATTCTGTGCCGTCTGTGGCGACAGCTGTGAGTGTGTAAGTACGGGATGCGGAACCACTACCGATATTGTCAGTGAACTGACCATCGGAGTAGGGGGCTGTGCCGACCTGCATACCGTCACGCTTCACGATGACATGGTCG
>JAFSJF010000054.1 GCA_017439405.1 Bacteroidales bacterium | reverse complement strand
TCGTGTCTACCAATTCCACCACTCAGGCACTTACACAAAAAATCCCGACTTCCATCGGGACCTTGTGGAGCGGAAAACGAGACTCGAACTCGCGACCCCGACCTTGGCAAGGTCGTGCTCTACCAACTGAGCTATTTCCGCAACATTGGCAACGGCGGAGCGGAAAACGAGACTCGAACTCGCGACCCCGACCTTGGCAAGGTCGTGCTCTACCAACTGAGCTATTTCCGCTTGCGAATTGCGGTGCAAAAGTACAACTTTTTTCAATTCCGCAAACATTTTCGAGGAAAAATTTCCAGTTTTTTTTCTTGGACACGAATTTCCATCAATGATCCACGAATTTCCAAAAATTAAATTCCTGAATAATTCGTGTTCAATTAATGGAAATTTATGTTGAAAATCAATAATTTACATTTTATCGACATTCCTTTCTTGCAAACCGAATTGAGTTTTTCACATAATTCTTTGTAGTTTTATGCCGAGTTTTGCGTCTAATAGGCAAACGATTCTGAACGATGAAAAAGAAAGAAACGGATTTTGCGAACATCGTGAAGGCACACAAAAACACCATCTTCACCGTGTGCTACCTCTTCTCGAAGGATCAGGACGAGGTGAACGACCTGTTCCAAGAGACGCTCATCAACCTGTGGCGGGGCTTTGACTCGTTCAAGGGGCAATGCAACGTGAAGACTTGGATTTGGCGCGTCAGCCTCAACACCTGCCTCACCGCCGAGCGCAAGAAGAAACGCAGCGTGGAAACCGTGCCGCTCTCGATGGACATCAACCTCTTCACCGACACCGACGATGACACCCGGCAAATCCAGCAACTCTACCGCCGCATCAACAAACTTGGCGTGGTCGATAGGGCCATCATCTTGCTTTGGCTTGAAAATATGAGCTATGAGGAAATCGGGCAAATCATCGGCATCTCCACCAAGAACGTCTCCGTCAAATTGGTCAGAATCAAGGAACAACTGAAGAAAATGTCAAACGAATAAAAACGCAAAGCGATGGAAAACAACGAATTGGAAGAAATGCGGGCGCAATTGGCCACCTTAAACGAAAAGTTGGAAAACGAAAGCATCGTTGACGAAAGGCTTGTCAGTGAAGCCACAAAAAAACACATTTCCGAATTGCAGCGGAAACTGATTGGCAGAATCGTCATAATTACCCTGTGGGCAGCTTACTTTTATTGGAGGCTTGAACTTGGGATATTTCTACTTTGGTGCGTGGGTCTCCTCGTAATAAGCATTTACACATGTTTTGTGGTTCGCCAAGGCAATTCCGCCTCTATGCCTGTGACGGAATACGCACGGCGGCTCCGCAAAACCCTGAAAATCTACAAAATAGGGAACAGGTTTCTATGGATTTTAACCATTTTGCTCATAATGGCTTGGGCAACATACGTACTTGTCTTAAATTGGCCATCTAACCTAAAAATAGTGCTCCCCATTTTCTTTGTGTGTTCAATGATTGCCCTAATTTTGTTGGTGGCCTATTTTATTAAAAATGTGTATGTTTCGCCTGAAGTCGAACTGAAGTTGGAGATGGTTTTGGAGGATTTGGAATCATAATAACAACAATCCGATACCAAGGTAATAAATCGCTAAAATTTGTTGTTTTTCACATGTTATTCGACAAAATTTGTATTTTTGCGGGTGTAATTATAGAAAATTTGCATGATGGAACTGGATTTGGATAAGGAAATTGTGTTTGCGTCGTCCGACCCTGATGTGTCGCACGCTATTTCACGCCTCATCAAACAGGAAAAACTACGTAAGATTGCTCCACGTCTCTATACGACCAACCTGATTGACAGCCCAGAAAATATTGTCCGCCGCAACATCCTGAATATCCTTATGTGGCGCTTTCCGGGGACGATTATCAGCCACCGAAGTGCGCGTGAGATGCGTTTGACGGCTAACGGTTATTTTTTCTTGACGGGCACTTTCAGCAAAAAGGTGACTGACTTGCCTGGCATTGTGGTCGTTGTGAACAAAGGCCCGGAAGCCGACAAGAACGATACCGTATTCGGTCAGATGTTTATCGCAAGCGAACACCGATGGATGCTTGAGAACATGCAGGAGTCGCGCCGGACTGACGGGGATCCAAAGGTGTTGCCTGTCGATGTGATTGAAAAGAAACTTGGCAACATACTGATTGCCAGCGATGAAGCGGGCTTGAACGCTTATCGTGATGCCTTGCATGAAACTGCGGTAAGGCTTGGCATGGCCAAGGAGTTCAAAAAGATCAGTGTGCTGATTTCGGCACTGCTGGCAACACATGATTCGGCTGCACTCGCGACCACCTACGCACAAGCCTTGTCGGTAGGCTTGAGATACGACGAGAACAGGAAACGGCTGTTCGAGACCCTTTATGACGCATTGCAAAACCAGCACTTCGTTTCACGCCCCATACAGCCGCAGTCGGAAAACGAATACCGCGACATTGCTTTTTTTGAGAGTTATTTCTCCAATTACATCGAGGGAACGGAATTCGAGGTTGATGAAGCCCGACAGATTGTTGAAACGGGCATTCCGATAGCGAACAGAAATGAGGACTCGCATGATATTTTGGGCACGTTCCAGTTGGTTTCGAACCGAAGCGAGATGCAGCGTTATCCGCAAACCCCACAGGAACTGATAGACATTCTGCGCCGTCGTCATGCCATACTTCTTTCAGGCCGTCCCGACCTGAACCCCGGACAATTCAAGCAAGTGAACAACCGCGCGGGAAACACCGAGTTTGTTGATGCCAAATTAGTTCAAGGAACATTAGAGGCAGGATTCGATTATTATACTGCGCTGACCTCGCCGTTGGCCAAAGCCATCTACATGATGTTCCTCATCAGCGAGACGCATCCCTTTAACGACGGCAACGGACGCACCGCACGTGTGATGATGAACGCTGAACTGTTTCGCGCTGGCGAAGCCAAAATCATTGTGCCAACCGTGTATCGTGAAGATTATCTGCTATCGCTCCGCAAGTTAAGCCGTCAGGGAGAACCCATGGCCTACATTAAAACGATGGAAAAAATGCACCTTTTCGGCCAAACGCTATACGGTCGTTCATTCGACGAGCTTTGGTCATATTTGAAAAGCTGCAATGCTTTCGAAGACCCCGATAATGCGAAACTCAAGTTCTGAAATCCACAGCCCTATGAAAACAAAAGAATATGAATGAAGAACTAATGAAAACAGTAAAACTATTCCTGCTTTGGTGCCTTTTGTATTTTGCGACGGCAATTATCGGCGTTTTTTTAGGGCATATCTGTAAGAGCGAGGAAATTATGAAATGGACGTTGGCGTTGGGATATTTGCTAATCTCCATTGTGTATTTTGGCAAACACTATGTTGATTTGTCATTCGGGCGCATTGAGCGGCGTATGGTTTGGCCTGCGGTTGGCATGTCTGTTTTGGTCGCCGTAGCTAATTTGTTTGTGTCGTTTTTTGCTGTATCCATGCTTGATAGTTATCTTTTTATGGAAGAAAGTGAATCTTTGAACCAAACAGGTCCAAATCTTTTTTCAGGTATTGCAGGAATATTACATAGCTGCATTATCATCCCCATTGTAGAAGAGATTGGTTTCCGTGGTATTCTTCTTGCAGGTCTGCTCAAGTCGAGGTGTCGTCCTTGGCTGGCTATCCTCATTACTGCTATTGTTTTCGCTTTGTTTCACATGTCTTCGGTGAAGATTATCAACACCTTTGGATTTGGCATCATTATAGGTTGGCTTTATTGGCGCACAGGTAGCATCATACCTGGCATCGTTATCCACATCATTAACAACTTTCTTTGTATCGTCTTTTCTTTCATAGATTTGAGTATTGAATCCCATGCCATTTGGTGGGTCATCCTTGTGGTCTGCCTCTCTTCGTTGGCATACGGGGTCTGGTGGTTTTGGAAAAAGTGTAAGTATGACACGGAGGAGGTGAAATAAACCTGCACCGAACTACGTTGTTTGCCGAAAAATAGCTATTTTTGCCCTCAATTTCAGTAAACTCTCCGCTTATGAAAAAGAGCTTTACCTTCACAATTGCCTTGCTTTTTCTGGCCTTTTCGCTTTCCGCCCAAACCAACACCATTGTTTACGGCAACCTCGGCGTGGAAAACGTGAACATCAGCATCGCGAACACGCAATATGGCACCAGCACTGATACCAAAGGCCGTTACGAACTGCCGCTTTACGACCGCACAAAAGCCGTCAACCTTTATTATTCGTGCATCGGTTATCAAGACACCGTCGTGAGCCTTACTCCGAAGCAGTTGCAGCGCGACTCCATCAACATCAGTTTCCGAATGAAGAAGATGAGCTACGACCTTCAGGAAGTGGGCGTTACGGCACACAGCGACTTTTACCGAAGCCCGCGTGGCACCAACATCGCCGACATAGCCTTTGCCGATGGCAGGATTTTAGTGCTTGAAAACAGGGCAAAAACCTCCTCGTTGCGCCTACTCGACCTCAATGGCAATGAGATGGGTGTTACGGATTTTGATAGCTTTTATGATGAACTGTATATCGACGCTTTCGGAGATTTTCTCCTTTTGGGTCAAGACTCTTGTTTGCAGGTTTGTTTCGATGCGGCGGGGAAAGCCTTGCCCGTTTCCACATTCACGAAAGACCTCTTCCGCGACAAGATCCGGAAAATCGTGTTTGAGTTCAACGATGCTTACCTATTACGCAACACGGCCTACGAGAAGCGTGAATATTATGTGAAGGAGTTCCACGGGCAGGCGCAAACCTACAACTATGTGCTGAAAAACGACTCTTTGAAACAAAGGCGTTTTCTCTATCGTTTCATCGACACAGTAGCGGCCAATGTGTGCCAATCCTATCTGAATGAGATATTTGCGGTTTACAACAGTCTGGTCCCGGAAAAAGAGAACGAACTTGCCTTGGGCGTTTGGAATGGCAACCTGCTCCGTTTGGCAGTCAATTACAAGGTACACAAGAGAATTGGTTGGTATTGCCAAGTGTTGGCCACCGAGTACCATACTATTGCATTGAAGTTCAATGATTTCATTCAACTTGTTGATTTGGAGAATTTTGAAATCGTGGAGTTTGACAAGGATTTCCAATTATCAGGCAAACACCCGCTTACTATCGTTTCGGGGAAAAACTATTTTGCCAATCAGTTTCTTACTGATGAAGCCACGGGGAATACTCACGGCCTTTTCATGCAGAACGGAATCAATTATCTCGGTTGCTATGACCCAGCCAAAGGCACGGTAGGAATGGGCCAAAAAGCCAGTAACAGCATATACCCACGGACTTTCATGGTGCATAATGGCTATGCCTATAGTGTGTATTTCGACAAGGAGCGGCTGTTTGGGAGGATTAATCGGGTGAAGATAGATTAGGTGGGCACGTCCCGAAGGGACGACATTACCGTAACCGTAGGTCGCGACCTACGGCAGCGACCGGCAGGCTCAATCCACGTCAATCAACGATTCAGCAACTTCTTAATCTCATTCAGCTTCATCAAAGCCTCGACAGGAGTCAATGTGTCGATGTTCGTGTTGAGAATATCTTCCTTAATTTGGAGCAACAACGGGTCGTCCAATTGGATGAAACTCAGTTGCATGGCATCGTCTTGTTTTTTTGCGGCGGCTTTTTCGACATCCTCGCTCGTGTGCGACTTTTCCAAAACACTAAGCAAAGCCGTGGCGCGTTCAATGACCTTGCGCGGCATTCCGGCCATCTCAGCCACATGGATACCGAAGCTGTGGGCGCTGCCGCCTTTCTTCAGCTTGCGCAAAAACACCACCTTGTTGCCGACTTCCTTCACCGAAACGTGGTAGTTCTTGATGCGGGCGAAGGAGTCCTCCATCTCGTTCAGTTCGTGGTAGTGCGTGGCAAACATCACCTTGGCGCGACTCACGGGGTGGTCGTGCAAGAACTCGGTGATGGCCCAAGCGATGCTGATGCCGTCGTAGGTGCTGGTGCCGCGCCCGATTTCGTCCAACAGCACGAGGCTCCTTGACGATACATTATTCAAAATGCTTGCCGTCTCGTTCATCTCCACCATGAAGGTCGATTCGCCGGAAGAGATGTTGTCGGAGGCACCCACACGGGTGAAGATCTTGTCCACCAGCCCGATACGCGCCGAAGCCGCGGGCACGAAACAACCCATCTGCGCCATCAGCACAATTAATGCGGTCTGTCGAAGCAGTGCCGACTTACCCGACATGTTGGGTCCCGTAATGATGATAATCTGCTGCTTGTCACGGTCGAGATAGACATCGTTGGCGATATAGCTCTCTCCCACCGGCATCATCTGCTCGATGACGGGGTGACGACCCTCCTTGATGTCGAGGACAAACGAGTCATCGATGACGGGCTGCACATAGTTGTTTTTCAGCGAGATGTCGGCGAAACTCACTAAGCAGTCGATGCGGGCCACAATGGAGGCATCTACCTGGATAGGTTCCACAAACTCGGTCACGGCGGTGACCAACTCATTGTAAACCCGCTGTTCAATGACGCTGATTTTCTCCTCAGCGCCGAGAATTTTTTGCTCATATTCCTTCAGTTCCTCGGTGATGTAACGCTCGGCGTTGGTGAGGGTCTGCTTGCGAATCCACTCGGCCGGAACCTTGTCCTTGTGGGAATTAGTCACTTCGAGGTAATAGCCGAACACATTATTGTAGCCCACTTTCAAGGAAGAAATGCCCGTGCGTTCCGTTTCGCGGCGTTGGATGTTCATCAGATATTCCTTGCCCGAGCGCGAGAGGTTGCGCAGTTCGTCGAGTTCGGCATCCACGCCCTCGGCGATGTAGTTGCCTTTGGAAAGCACCGCCGGCGCATCGGGATTGAGCGTTTTCTTGATTCTTTCGCGAATGGACACACAGGGGTTGAACTGTTCGGCATATTTCTGCAACGAAGCATGTCCGCTCTCCGCGCAGGCGTTCTTCAGCATCTCGATTTGGTCCAACGCCCGACCCACTTGCAGTAGTTCCCTCGGATTCACTCGCGACAGCGAGACCTTTGAGATAAGTCGTTCCAAATCACCTACTTGCCTTATCGAATCTTGGAACTTTGGGATTTGGTCGCGGTTTTCCACAAAGTAGCGCACTACCGCATATCGCGCCTCGATTTGTTCCTTGTTTTTCAGCGGCAGGCTCAGCCAGCGGCGCATCAGTCGGCCACCCATCGGCGAGACGGTCTTGTCGATGACGTCAATCAAAGTCTTGGCGTTCAAATTCGAGGTGTGAAGCAGTTCCAAGTTGCGAATCGTGAACTTGTCGAGCCAAACGTATTGCCCCTGGTCGATGCGCGAGAGCGAAGTGATATGGTCGGTTTTATCGTGTTGGGTTTCAAGCAAGTAATGGATAGCCGCACCTGCCGCCACAATGCCTTTTGGGAAATCGTCCACGCCGAAACCTTTCAGCGAAACCGTTTGGAAATGCTTGTTCAAGGTCTCGTTGGCGTAGTCGTCGGTGAAGACCCAGTCGTCGAAAACAGTGAGGAAATACTTGCCGCCAAACAGGTCGATGAACTCCTTGCGTTTGTTGCGTTGCACCAGCACCTCCGAAGGATTGAAGCTCTGCAATAGCTTGTCAATGTATTCGTTGGAGCCTTGCGTCAGGTAAAACTCGCCCGTCGAAACATCGAGGAACGAAACGCCCGAAACCTCTTTTTCCAAATGCACAGAAGCCAGGAAATTGTTTTCTTTCTGCTCAAGGACATTGTCGTTATAGGTCACTCCAGGCGTGACCAACTCCACCACACCACGTTTCACCAACTTCTTGGCCAATTTCGGGTCTTCAAGTTGCTCACAAATAGCGACTTTCAGTCCGGCGCGAACCAGTTTCGGCAGATAGGAGTCCAATGCGTGATGCGGAAACCCCGCCAGCTCCACCGAGTCGGCGATGGCGCTTGAGCGTTTGGTCAGCACGATGCCCAAAACCTTCGACGACTTCACCGCATCCTCGCCGTAAGTCTCGTAAAAATCGCCCACGCGAAAGAGCAACATCGCATCGGGATACTTCGCCTTGAACGAAAAGTACTGCTTCATCAACGGGGTTTCAACTGCCTTTCCTGCCATAAATACACAAAATTAGGGTACAAAATTACAAAATTTTCGCTTACTTTGCCGACAAATTTGGAAATCATGCGCAAACTGACCACCGAAGAATTGCACCGCATCAGCAAGGCCGAGTTCGAACAGGCCGAGAAGACACCTATTATAATAATATTGGACAACATACGCTCGCTGAGCAACGTGGGCGCGTTTTTCCGCACCGCCGATGCCTTCCGCATCGAGGCGCTGTATCTGTGCGGCATCACGGCCTGTCCGCCCCACCGCGAGATCCACAAGACCGCCTTGGGTGCCGACGAAACCGTAAGCTGGAAATATTTCGAGACCACGGAAAAAGCCTGCCAACATTTGAAAGCCGAAAACTATCGGATTTTCGCCGTCGAGCAGGTGGAAGGCAGCGTGGCGTTGCAGAGATTCCGGTTCGAGCCTCGCACCGCCTACATCTTGGGCAATGAGGTGGAAGGCGTGAGCGAAGAAGCCCTACCCTATTGCGAAAGTGCCATCGAGCTGCCGCAAGAAGGCACGAAACACTCGCTCAATGTGTCGGTATGCGCCGGCATTTTGATGTGGGATGCCTTCAAAACGCTGCATTTGACCCCGTAAAGCCATGATTTTGACCTTTTTTTGCAAAAAAACATCAAAAAAATGCGATTTTTTTGTTGGGCAATCGAATAATTTCCTACTTTTGTTGGCTAATTAGAGATAAATCCAGAGAAAGCAAACAATTAAATACTAACTAAATTACAAACTTAACACATTACGTTATGAAGAAAAATTTGACAATCGCGAAACTCATGATGCTTGTCGTCATGGCGAGTCTTCCATTCAGCATGATGGCTCAGGAAGGCAAAAAGAAATCAAGACCGGCCGAGAAGTACTGGTACATTCAAGCCGATGGAGGCCTTTCCATCAACCACGGCGACTTGGCCAATTACACTGGCGGCATTTGGAACGACTTCAACCACTTCAAGATGCAAGCCTTCCAGAACTGGAACGCTCACTTCGGCGTTGGTTACCAGTTTGGCAAAGTCGTGGGTCTCAACCTCAAGGGCGGCTACGGACTTCTTTCTGGCCACAAACACGGACAAGCACTCGTTATGAACGGCACTGACACCCCGGTCATGTACGACCTTGCCCTCGACAAGACCAACTACATCGAAGGCAACCTGAACTTGACCTTCAACCTGTTCAACTTGTTCAACTACAACCCGAGAAGAGTCATCAACTTGGTGCCTCATATCGGTATCGGCGGTGTGTACTACAAAGCTGGCGCTGTCAACCAACTCATCTATAACCCCGACAACAATGTTGACGAAGCTGGTGACAATGGCCAACTTGCCGCCGCAGCCGAAAAACGCGAATTGGCATTAACCGTTCCTGCCGGTATGGAATTCACCTTCAACATTGCCCCCAAGTTCGACCTCTTCATCGACTACACTTACCTCTTCACTAGCAAGGACAACCTTGACCAAGTGGCCAAGATCAAGGTTGACGAGGACAAGCACGTCATCAACGACAAGGATATGTACAGCCAGCTGAACCTCGGTCTGCGCGTGAAGTTCAACAATCCTTGCGACATCGAAAAGATGGCCCGCGAGTCGAAGAAGATCACCTATCGCGTGAATCCCGACCCACTGGTTGCTGACGAGAACGGCAACGTTTGCTTCGACGTCATCGTCACCATCCCTGGCGAATACTTCGAGAAGCAAGCTGTCATGAACCTGAAGCCCTATCTGGCTTACAAAGGCGGCCAAATCGACATCGACCCCATCACTTTCGTGGGTGAGAAGGTCAAAGGCGAAGGCGACTTCCGCGTCAACTACAAGGAAGGCGGCGAGTTCACCAAGCACTACTGCATGCCTTACCAACCCGAGATGGAAAACAGCGAACTCATGGGCGACCCGATGTTCTATGTCTATGACGGCAAGATCTATCCCACACAAGACGAAATCGTCAAGAACACCTACTTCACCACTGGCGCCACCGAGAAGCTGGCCGACGGCGTGATCTACAACAAGCCCACTCCTCCGACTCCGACTCCGGCTCCGCCCACTCCGACTCCTGTCGTCGAACCCACCCCTGACTTCATCTACTACTTCGACTACAACAAGAGCAACATCCTTGGCAATGGCAGAGACGTGCGCGAACGCAACAAGACCGCCAGAAGGCTGCTGAAGGAAAAACTTACAGGCGACGTGAAGGGCGTGAGAATCGAAGGCTGGGCTTCACCTGAAGACAGAATGGGCATCAACAACGAACTGTCCAACGACCGTGCCAATGCCGCCATCGCCGACATCAAGGCCCAACTCAAGAAGAATGCCAAGAACTACGAATACAATGGCAAGGGCAACGGCTCCGACTGGAACACGTTCATGAAGCTCGTCGAAAACTCCAACATCAAGGATAAGGATGCCATCCTCAACAACATCAACAAGTCGTCAAACAAGCAACAGACGATTCGCGAAATGATTGACATCTATCCACAACTCGAAAAGGAAATTCTGCCGCTGATCCGTCGCGCTGAAGTTTACATCGAAAAATAAATTGGAGTTGTGATACTGAAAAGAGCCATCCGATGGATGGCTCTTTTTTTTTACCAAAGAGAATCAGAAGGAAACCCTGTGCAGGCCGACCTCGTAAGGCTGTTCCATGGCATCGATGATGCTCTGATAGTCTTTCTCGTTGGCCACAAAATCGAGGCGGTTGGTGTCAATCATCAGGATGCGCATGTTGTTCTGCTGCTGCCGGATGAAGTCGAAATACCCTTGCTGGATGTTGTCCAGATACGCATCACTGATTTCCTGCTCATAGATTCGTCCGCGCTTGCGGATGTTCTGTTGCAGTCGTTCCACATCGGAATAAAGATAGACCAACAACTCGGGTTTGGGCATGTCGGAGAAAATGATATTGAAAAAACGGGCAAAAAGCTGGTATTCGTCCTCCTGAAGGTTGTTGCGCGAAAAAATAAGCGACTTGGCCACATAATAGTCCGAGATGATGAAGTCGTGGAACAGGTCGAGCACGCCCAACTTGTCCTTCAATTGCTGGAAACGCAAAGCCAAGAAAGTCATCTCCAACTGGAAGGAATATTTCTCCGGCTCCTTGTAGAACTTGGGCAGAAACGGGTTCTTGTCGCCCTCAAACTCTTCCAGCACCAGCTTCCCGTTGAAGTCGTGGGCAATACGGGTGGCCAAGGTGGTCTTGCCCGCGCCTATGGTCCCCTCTATGGCGATATAGTTGTATTGCATAGCTTTTTCGAATCGATTAATTGTCGTTTTTGGAAGTGGAAACCTTCAGGACCTTGGAAGTGTCGGGGCAGATGGCAAGGAGCTTTTTGTGCGTAAGCCCCAAGACCGGGTGCTTGAAGTAAGGGGCGACCTCACACAAAGGCATCAGTGCAAAACGCCTTAAGTGTAACAAAGGATGGGGCAACGTCACAAGGTTGGTAATCGTGATTTGCTTGCCGTAGTACAAGATGTCCAAATCGATGGGACGAGAAGAATAGCCAATCACATCAGGGTTGCGGACTCGCCCCAAGTGCGTCTCAATATCCAGCAGACGTTTCATCATTTCGTCAGGACTTAGGGTTGACACGACCACGATAAGGCGATTGAGAAACCATGCGTCATCTTCGAATCCCCACGGCTCCGACTCGTAGAACGAAGAAAGCCCGACCAGCGGGCCGCACCTATTAATAATAAGGTGACACGCCTCATCGAAAACGGCCTCGCGGTCGCCCTGGTTGGAGCCGAAAAGGATATAACAGCGTTTCATCGATACGATTTTCTGCAAAAGTAAGGATTTTCGCGTCGCAATTGCACAAAAACGATTACTTTTGCGGCATTAATCACAAAACAACAACATCATGAAATTCTACAAAATCGTGCTTGGTGCATTTCTTGGCACCCTTATCGCATTGGTAATCAACTTCTTCATCAAGGTCGGCGTAGTTTCGTCCATGATTTCGAGCCTGTCGAAAGACACAGAAACCTCTACCACCGTGAAGCCCAACTCGGTGCTCTACATGAAACTCGACTACGACATTGCCGACCGCACTGCCGACAACCCTTTCGGCAGCCTGAATTTCCAGTCGATGGAATCGAAAGACGGGACGGGCTTGAACGACATCCTGCGTAACATCGAGCACGCCAAAACCGACCCAAACATAAAGGGTATCTACTTGGAACTGAGCAGCATACCGACCTCAACAGCTACCATTCAGGAAATCCGCAGCAAACTCATCGAATTCAAGGACTCGGGCAAGTTCGTCGTCGCTTATGGCGAAAACTATGGCCAGAGTGCCTATTACCTGGCCTCTGTCGCCGACAAGATTTACCTCAATCCCGAAGGCATGGTTGACTTGCACGGCATGGCCTCACAAATCATGTTCTACAAGCACCTTTTTGAGAAACTCGGCGTCGAGATGCAGATCGTGCGCGGCCCGAACAACCGCTTCAAGAGTGCCGTAGAGCCCTATTTCCTGGACAAGATGAGCGAAGCCAACCGCGAGCAGATGGACAAGCTGTTAGGCTCTGTTTGGGGGGAAATCCTCACCGCCATCAGCCAAAGCCGCAACATCAGCGTTGAGCAATTGAATCAGATTGCCGACAATCTTGAGACCATGTTTGACGCCCAAAAAGCCAAGGAATACGGCTTGGTTGACGCACTGTATTTCAAAGACCAACTGCTGGAAGAGATGAAAGGCCTGACTGGAAGCAACAAGAGCGTCAACGCGGTGATGAACGCCAATTACGCCAAGTCATACAAGGCGAAAAACAGCAGCAAGAATGAAATAGCCGTCATCTATGCCTCTGGCCAAATCTTCGACGGCAAGGGCATGGAAGAGCAAGGCATCTACTCCGACAACCTCTCCAAGACCATCCGCGAGGCTCGGCAGGACGACAACGTGAAGGCCATCGTCTTGCGCGTCAATTCGCCTGGAGGCAGTGCGGCAGCTTCGGCCATCATCGGTCACGAGCTCGACTTGGCCAAGGAGACAAAGCCCGTCATCGTCTCGATGGGCAACTACGCTGCTTCGGGCGGATACTGGATTTCGGCCAAGGGCGACTACATTTTCGCCGACCCCACCACCCTCACTGGAAGCATCGGCGTATTTGGCACCTTCCCGAATGCAAAAGGCTTCTTGAACGACAAGATCGGCTTGACATTCGATGTGGCCAAGACCAACGAGAACGCCGACTTCGGTAGCATTACACAACCCCTCACCGAGTTCCAACACAACAAGTTACAGGAAATGGTGGTGAAAACCTACGACGACTTCACCAAACGTGTGGCCGAAGGTCGCGGCTTACGGCAGACTTACGTCGATAGTATCGGCCAAGGTCGCGTTTGGGCGGGCATCGATGCCATCGGACTCGGCCTCGTCGACCAACTTGGCGACATGGAAGACGCCATCGCCTACGCCGCCGAGAAAGCCAGCCTCGGCAGCGACTACAAGATAACTGAATGGCCGAAGCAGAAAGACTTCTTCACCCGTTTGATGGAATCAGTGAACAACTCCGACGACAAGCTCGATGCAGCCATGAAACAGAAACTGGGCGTGTATTACAACTACTACCAAGGCTTGGAGAACCTGAACAACAACACGGGCATTCAGGCACGGATGCCGTTTGATTTGGTGATTGAATAACCACCGAAAAAATGACAACAAAAATGCGGAGCGATATTATGTGTCGTTCCGCATTTTTATTTGGGTTTTTGCGATACACAAGTTTGTGGACTGTTATTGAATCTATCATCCCATTACGATATTCACAACACTATAAGAACATCATCCCGCTTTGGCATTTTTCGACAATGTGTAAATCTTGCCTTCAAATAACGGACTAACTTTGCAGGTTTTATGCATAGAAAAACCTCAAACCAAATACTCCAAATAATTTTCTGGCGTGACAACCACAGTTTCCTTCACGGGATAAGCCTCCAAGAAAGCCTTGGGGAAATGGGCTTTTTTCGCCGGATTCCATTTCATCTCAAAGGCGGTCATTTGCCCGTCCGTTTCCTCAACCAAATCAATTTCCTGTTGCTGGTTGGTGCGCCAAAAATAAGTGTTGCAGAAATGTTGCCCGTAATGGTTGCGCTTCATCCGCTCTACGATGAAAAAGTTCTCCCATAGTGCTCCCATGTCACCACGCAAAGCGACAGGCGCAAACTGCTGAATAACAGCATTCCGCACACCCGTATCGTAAAAATAGATTTTCTTGCTCTTCTTGAGTTCGTTCCTCAAATTCCGATTCAAGCCACCCAAACGGAAGACCACAAAACATTTTTCAAGCAAATCAATGTACTTGTCAATGGTTTTGTTGTCGGTTTGAAGCATATTCGCCAACTCATTGGTGGAAACTTCACTCCCGATTTGAAATGCCAACGCCTGTACCAATTTCTCAATCAAATCGGGCTTGCGAATATCGTTCAACGAGAAGATGTCTTTATACAAGTAACTTTGTGTCAATTCAGTAAGATACAAACGCGCCTTTTCGGGATGAGTGATAATATCGGGGTAACTTCCGTATATCAACCTGTTTTCCAAAGTCCGTTTCTCCTCAAGCAATCCGTAAGTCTGAATCATCTCGGCACTTGAAATGGGAAACAGTCGGTACTCCAATTTGCGCCCTGTCATAGGTTCGTTCAGCCGATTGTGCAACTCAAATGCCGACGAGCCAGTTGCCACCACCTGAACCTCCTTGAAATTGTCCACAATGAGTTTCAGCGTCATTCCAATGTCATTCACCTTTTGGGCCTCATCGATAACGACTAATTTGGCACCGCCAATCAGAAGTTGAAGTTTGGCTACATTTGTCTCGCCCAACAATGCGCGAGTTTCTGGTTCATCACAATTCAGCCATAAGACAGATGGTTCATTCTTTTGAGCCAATTGGTTCAGCAAAGTGGTCTTGCCCACCTGACGGGCTCCAACCAGCACAATGGCCTTACCATTATAAAACTGGCTTTCAATAACTTCCTTCAATTTTCTTAGTATCATACCCAATGCTTTGATACTGCAAAAATACTAATTTTATAGACTATAATCCAAAAATAATACCGATTTTTTGGATTATAGTCTATATTTTCAGTTTTTCTCACTAAAATATTCACAATCTTCACAGGCACATACATCACTTTGCGTATCCTTTAGGCTCGCTAAGAGGTAAAAGACACTTTCGTCGTGAAAGACGACATCAAGGCAATGAAAACAACTTCCCGCTTTGGCACTTTTGCAAAAACTAACCGATAATCTGCTGCTAAGTCCCCCAAAAATAGACTTAGCAGCATGTTATCTCATATTTTTTACAGATTATATGCTGTTAAGTGTAAAAAAAAGCGACTTAGCAGCAGATAATCCGAAATAATTTCGTTTCTTTGCAGCATTGAACGAAAAAACAACATCCTTATGCTGATTGGACGCAACGAAGAAAGAAGAGAACTCCTTGAACTGTTGGAGAAAGACGAATCGCAATTCTGCGCCGTTTACGGGCGGCGGCGCGTGGGCAAGACCTACCTCATCAAGGAAACTTTTGAGAACCATTTCGCATTTTACCACACGGGCGTGGCCAACGCCGACAAAAAGGAACAACTGACCGAGTTTCGTGAGTCGCTGCGGCGTGCCGGACTGAAACGCTGCAAGATGCCGCGCACTTGGTTTGAGGCCTTCCACCTCCTCGAAGTGGTTTTGGAGCAATCGCCCGACAGGAAAAAAGTGGTATTCTTGGACGAACTTCCTTGGATGGATACGCCCAAGTCGCAGTTTGTCAGTGCATTGGAACATTTCTGGAACGGCTGGGCCAATATGCGCAACGACATCGTCCTCATCGTTTGCGGCAGCGCCACCTCGTGGATCATCAAGAAAATCATCCGCGACCACGGCGGGCTGCACAACCGTCTGACCGACCAAATCTACCTGCGGCCTTTCTGCCTCGGCGAATGTGAGCAATACGCCCAATCGCTGCAAATCAGCTTGACGCGCAAAGACCTCACCGAAGCCTATATGATATTGGGCGGCATCCCGTATTATTGGAGCCTCTTGCGGCGCGGCGAGAGTCTTTCGCAAAACATCGACCGCCTGTTTTTCAGCGAAAACGGCCGCCTCTCCCACGAATTTGAGGCTTTGTACGACTCGCTGTTCAAGAAGCCCACGCCCTACATCAGCATTGTCACCGCCTTGGCGACCAAAAAAGCCGGGATGACCCGCAAGGAACTCCTTGAAAACACCAGCCTCGACGACAACGCCGTCTTCATCCGCACCCTTGAGGAACTGGAGCAATGCAACTTCATCAGAAAATACCAAATCCTCGGCAAGAAGCAACGCGACGCGATTTACCAACTGATGGACAACTTCACGTTGTTTTATTTCCACTACCTCACAAGCAACATAAAGAAAGACAACCACTTCTGGTCCAACAACTTATCCTCGCAACTCCACTCCACTTGGGCAGGCTTGGCTTTCGAGCGTGTCTGCCTATGGCATTTGCCGCAAATCAAAGAGGCTTTGGGCATTGGTGGCGTGGTCAGCACGGCGCAATCGTGGCACACCGAAGCCACCAAGGAACACGATGGCGCACAAATCGACCTGCTCATCGACCGCAACGACGGTGTCATCAACCTTTGTGAAATGAAGTTCTCAAACGACACCTATCAGATTGACAACGAAGAAGATAAGAACCTCAGAAGACGCCAATCCGTGTTCCAGCAAGTCACAAAGACCCGTAAGGCCATTCATACCACGATGATTACCACCTACGGCGTGGCCCACAACGCCTATTGGAACAACATCCAATCCGAAGTGAAAATGGACGATTTGTTCAAAGAATACCGATAATCTGCTGTTAAGTCCCTAAAAAATCGACTTAGCAGCAGGTTATCGTGTATTTTTTGCAGATTATCTGCTGCTAAGTCCTTAAAAAATCGGGTTAGCAGCAGATAATCGGATTTTTTTGTGGAAAAGAACACTTTAACGCCTATTTCTCATACTCAGCCATCACCTCTTCCCGCTCGATTTGCCTCTCGCCCCAGTCGTCCATTAGGGCTTGAAGCTCTTCTTTTTTCTTGCCGTAGGCCCAATACCAATCGTTATCTATCTTGGTTTCAGGATGTTGCTCCGGGTTGGCCATGATTTTGTCTTGTTCGGCAAGTTCGGCTTCGAGTTTGCCTATGGCTTCCTCCAAGCGTTGGATTTCCTTGTCGACCTTGCGCAATTTGGCGTCAATCTGCTTCTTGCGCTCGTAATTGATTTTGTTTTGCGAAACGGGTTCTGCGGCCACTTTCTGTGGCTGTTGCTTGGCGGCAATCTCCAACTCCTTCAAATGATTGAGGTTTTTCTGTTCCAAGAAGTCGTATATGTCGCCAACATATTCCTTGATATTGGGTTTACGGAACTCATACACTTTGTTGGTCAAGCCTTGCAGGAAGTCGCGGTCGTGGGAAACGATGATTAATGTGCCATCGTATTGGATCAATGCGTTTTTCAGGATGTCCTTCGAGAGCATGTCCAAGTGGTTGGTCGGCTCGTCCAAGACCAACAAGTTGGTCGGGAAAAGCAGCATCTTGGCCAAGGACAGACGGGCTTTCTCGCCGCCCGAAAGCACCTTCACCTTCTTGTCGATGTCGTCGCCACGAAAGAGGAAGGAACCGAGCAAGGCCTTTACCTTCAGGCGCATGTCGCCCACGGCCACATCGTCCAAGGTCTCGAAGACGGTCTTGTTCATGTCGAGCATGTCCTGCTGGTTCTGGGCATAATAGCCAATCTTCACCTCGTGGCCGAGTTTCACCTCTCCTTCGTGGTCAAGCACGCCACAGATGATTTTCGACAGCGTCGACTTGCCCTCGCCATTGCGCCCGACAAAGGCAATCTTCTCCCCTCTCGGAATCAGTAAGTTAATGTCTTTCAGAATGATATTGTCGCCGTAGGACTTGCCCACATGGTTCAGTTCGAGCGTCACCTTGCCCGAATGCGGCGCAGACGGGAACTTGAAATGGATGGCTGTTTTGTCGATGTCGTCAATCTCGATTTCCTCCATGCGCTCAAGCATCTTCACGCGGCTTTGCACCTGCTTGGCCTTGGTCGCCTTGTAGCGAAACCGCTCGATGAAGGCCTCGATGTTCTTGATTTCGCGCTGCTGGTTCTCGTAGGCTGAGCGTTGCATACCCACGCGCTCCTCGCGCAGGCCGACATAATCGGAATACGGCACCTTGTAGTCATAAATCTTGCCGTTCGAGATTTCCACCGTGCGGATGGTGATGTTGTCCAAAAAGGCGCGGTCGTGCGAAACCATAAGGATGGCACCATAATAGGATTTCAAGAAGCTTTCCAACCACTGAATGGACTCAATATCAAGGTGATTCGTTGGCTCGTCGAGGAGCAGCAAGTTGGGCTTTTTCAGCAGGATTTTGGCCAATTCCACGCGCATCTGCCAACCGTTGCTGAACTCGCGCATGGAACGCAGCATGTCCTTGTGGCCGAAGCCCAATCCAACCAAAATCCGTTCCGCTTCACCCTCGATGCTGTTGCCGCCAAACAATGCCAAACGGTCGTTGAGATTGTTCAGTTTGACGATAAGTTTCTCGTATTGCGCACTCTCATAATCGATCCGTTCAGACAATTCCTGTTGCAGCCGTTCCACGTCACGTTCCAACTGATGGTATTCGTCGAAAGCGGTCAAGGCTTCGTCCAACACCGTTTTCGTGCTGTTCACGTTCTTCTCCTGAGGCAGATAACCTATCGTAACGCCCTGCGGGACAACAACATCGCCTTTTGTAGCTTGTTCGATGCCGCAAATGAGCTTCAGCAATGTGGTCTTGCCTGCACCGTTCTTGCCCACCAAGCCAATGCGATCCTTCTCCCTAATCATGAAGCTGATGTCAGTGAAGAGATCCTCACCTGTGAAGTGCATACTGAGGTTTTGGATGGAAATCATGGTTTACCGTTTTTTCGGCGGCAAAGATACGGCTTTATCTCGACAAAACGAAACGCTTATTGAGGATGCCGTTGGCCGTGGTTGCGCGTATCTGGTACAAACCGCTTGGCAATTCGAAAAAGTCGATTTGGACTACGTCCGTCAACACCTCCATGTCCACCAGACACTGCCCCAAAATGTTAAAAACGCTCACATGCTGCATAACTTCTGACGCTATCGTTAGCTTCCCAGAAGATGGATTGGGGAACACAACCAACACGTTTTCAACATTTTCCTCTATTGACCAATGGTCGTCAACCAACACATAATCCTGATTGGGATTATACAACGAAGCCGCATAATCCGACTCGCAATCTTCACCGTCCTCTGACTGATACACGGCCGTCAAACGATAATAAAACCATTTATGCGTTGTGCCTACCAAGACATCACGATACTCATAGAACTCTTGTCCATCAGAAGCGGGAATCATTGCAACAAGTTGATAATCAACATTATCATTCGACCGATACAGATTGAATTGTTGAAGGGAAAACCTTTCCTTACCCAATGGCATCATCTTGCCTGACTGGTTGGAAACGAAAGCCCGAAGCATCCACGTATAATGCACATTGTAATAATGCATATCCTTCCACTCCATTCCATTCATGGAAACCCAACGTCCGTCCGGGTCGCCCATGTCAGCGCAAGCGGCAGCTGGCCGGCTCAATCCCTGCTGGCCTACTACGATCCAAATGGACTCGTTTTCAGGAACCTCCAGCGGTTCGATGGGTTGCTCAAACCATGCATTGGCACCCGTGAGATTCATATTCTGATAACGGACAAGCGTTTGTGGTGCAGTTTCGTCACCCAGATAAACCCACAACTGGTATGTTCCGGCATTTACATCATAAATCGACACTTTCTGTAACGTAGTACCTTGTAAATCATCCAAATCCTCCTCTCCAAAACGAATAGCCCAAAACAAAATCGGTTCGGCATCATTGCCAATCACGTTTTTGTATTCGCCATTGTCGTAATGCAGCCACTCCTGTATCACCGGAGGCCGCTCGCCCCACGAAACCAAGGCACCGTAATCGGCATCGCTTTCCCAATAATTCTCGCCTTCCAAGTTGGTTGGCGGGTCGCAATATACGGGGAATGCAATCGTTATAGATTCTTCGCAAGACATGGAATAGAAAGTCCCGTCAGGAAAGCCACCATACACGACACGTATGCCATACTCAGCAGTTCCATGCATGACGACCGACTCGTCCAAGAAAGCGTTTGCGGACGTCATGCCGACAAGCTCGCCATCGCGATACAGCATCGCCCCTTCAACATCCACATTCTCAGGATATTGCCAAGAAAGCAAGACGGCATCCTCCATAAGCGACCACTGCAAGCCATCCGCCGTGCCGTGATAATCGGAACAAGGCCGATACACCCACTCCATTGCTCTCCATTCACAAGATCCGGAAAGAAAGACAGGACGCACTTGTGCCAAATAGCGCTCACCGTCCTCCAACGACCCGGTATCGAACTGAAAATGGCGTTGAGTCGTAGTCGCCACCAGCTGTCCGTTGAGCATGACTTCAAAGTATTGCAAATCACGACTTTTGGAATCCGGGAGATGCCAAATCGCCCAACCGGTCGAAGAAACATAGAGACTGTCGATTTCCGACAGCCGCTCCACAAGCTCAACCTCGATATGGGTCGGCGCATAAACCGGAATCGTGTCCGCCGATACAAAATCTTCATAACCATCAAGATAGATGAAAAGATGGTATTCATCGCGATAGACATCCGGCAACAACAAACAACCGTTTTCGTCCAAGGTCGTGAAATACGCCTGACCTTGTGCGTCGCAGGAAGCCAACAAAACAGCGGCTCCCGAAGGAACCAAGCCGACATTAGTGGTGGCAACAAGCTCAAAAGTCGTCGTCATGTCTTTATCCAAATAATCGGACCAAACCGTATCTGAAGCCGCCCTATTGCCTTCATACCAACAACTTACGCCCCAACTATACTTCCCCCATGGCAGGTTGTTCCAATGCATTTCCATGAACATCGTATCCGTAAGGTGCGAAGCCAACATGACCGGATCGCCAACGGAAGTGCGACGGAAAAGCTCATAGTACCTAAACGAGGTCTCCGATTTCATGCTGTGGGGTTTGCCGTCATTCCAAGACCATGACACTCGCACGTAATCATCAGTTATCAGTTCGGCGCCAACACGACGAACCGGGTGATATATTTCATTGAGAACGAAATTGACATCAAGATAAACAGAATCGTTATCAACCCATAGCGAATCGGGCAGGAAGGAGTCTGAATAGCCTTCGGACCAAGCCATAATCTGATAAACTCCCGACATTATTTGGGCTTCGTACAAACCAGTTGAATCGGAATAGTATCGATAATGCAAAGTGTCGCCCTCTGTGCCTATGCCCGATAAGGCGATTTCAACACCTTCAATCGGAGAGATACTGTCTTGCTCGAAAACAAAACCCATCACGACCCCTTGGGCATCGACCCTATATGAACCCATCAGGGCAAGAACGAAAACCACTATGAAAACCATTTTCTTCATCTCTATCAATGCTTGACAAATTTCGCCATTCCCTTCCCCACTTTCCCGCTCACGATGATGAAATACATTCCGCTGGGCAAATCATGCACTGGCAGCACACATTCACCCAACAAATCTGCTTGGAGCGATTGTTGCGACCCGACCAAGCTCCCTATTGGATTGACAATCACAAACTCGCAATCCTCGAGGCTTTCCAACCCACATACGACAATCTCCTCATCCGCCGGATTAGGATAAACCCGAAGTTCATGCGGCAAATTCCCGACGGTCTGCCTTCGCGAGGCCACACGCCCGTTGCCATCAATAAAGAGATGCAGGCCCTCGACCACCGGCTGCTCAGGCGAGAGAACCGCTTGTTCGCAAACGCCGCGCCCGTAACGCGGCACGTCTGAAAGCACATGATAAGTGCCAAACGGCAAGTTGTCGAAACGGAAACCACCCTTCGTATCCGTCAGCGCAAAGCCCAGCAACCGATCCCTGGTGGCATTCAGCAAAAGCACGCCAACGTTCGACAAGCCCCCATCGCAATACACTTGCGCACCATCCTCACGCAACCATGGCTCGCAATAGAAGTCGTTGGCCTTAAAAGGGATGTCAGGATAGTCGAAAACCCCGCTGATTCGTCCCAATCCAACCGCAAAACCTTGCTGTAAACGAGGCAAGTCGATATCAACGTCATAGACATCGCCGTCAACAACAACCATATTGGACTCATTCCATTGATAGTCACCTAAATAATACGCTCCACCCATCTCCATTTCCACCGTATCGGGAAAAGCATACAAGATATAGGTATCAGGAAGCAAAGACCCAAACTTGAACCGACCTTCCGCATCGGAAACTGTCCGATAGAACCCGGAAAAGAACGGATTCCCATCGTTCAAACCAGCTGCAATCACTTGAATATTTGGTTGTTGCATTCCATCCGACCAAATCGTTCCTTCAAGCGAGAACTCTTCATACAAATCGTAGCGGACGGTGTCTTCCGCGACGCCGCAATGTGCCCAAGCTCTCAAGACAAGTTCCACACAGCGCCTTTGTCTGTCTTCATCGCCAGGGTAATAGACGGGGTGCAAGACCGTTGCGTCATCAAAAGAACCATCCCCAAACGAAAACCATCGGATAGAGTCGTAATTGTCAGCAGAAGCCTGCTCGACAACGAGAGGGCGGTTCAGGCCGCCATAGTAGTCATCGCCCGCAAAGGCCTTCAGCTCTTTGAATAGTTTCAGCGACATTTCGTCCGTCTTAACCACCCCGTTGCTGGCTGCACGCAACGTGAGTTTGACTACACCCAAGTCAAAATCGGCCTCGGAAGGATAATAAGTAGGCATCAGCGACAGGGAATCCGAGAACACGCCCGTTCCTGAAGTTTGCCACACGAAGTAGGAAGGATAGGGAATCGCGGCATTCCTGACCCTAAATCCAGGTTCTGGAGCGCACAATTCGCCATCTTCTCCTGCATAAGGATAGTAGGTCGCGAAAGCGTAGGCACTCTGCCCTACAGAAGCATACACATTGGGGTCATAAGCGCGATCGCATGCCATAACAGCCACGTTATCGGACTGTTGCGACGAAAGCAAATAGGAATTCCCGTAAACCGAATCAATGTGGTTGGAAAACTTGTAATGGTCAAAATCGCCGTAGAAAACCACATAATGGTCAAGGTCGCTCTCGGGGTTCTCGGCCCACGAAACCAGCCATGAGCCGTTCACAAACTGCTGCTTCACCGCAAACGGCGGAGAAATGGGCGCACTGGTATCACATTCCGGCAAGAACCCTTCGTAAACGATTTCGCCCAAAGCGGGCACGTCGTGCTTGTCAAGAATCAAGGCATCGATGGCTTCGGCAGACTGGGTGTCCCAATAGTTTCCGCGCATATCGACTTCCTCGGGCGAAACATTGGCAAACAAGGCCACGTTTTTGCTGTAATGAAGGAAATTATTGCCGTTCATCCGCGATTTTCCCGAAGGATAGTCTATGATTCTTCTCTCGGCCTCGCTGATGGTGTTTCCGACACAGCACACCGAACCTGCCTCCTTGATGTTTGTCACAGCCAACTTGTTGTCATAGAACGTGTTATTCTCAATTATCAGTTGGCAGACACGCAACATGGTGATGGCCTCGTCGTTGCTCCAAAACACATTGTTTCGTATCACGAGCGAATCCATGGCAGCCTTGATGCCAAAGGAGGAATAATTGCCGCTACCGTCGGGCAGGTCGGAGGAGATCATGTTGTCGAGGATGAAATTCTTGGCGTTCTTGTCAGTAAGACCGCCAACCGATTCAAAGCTGATGGCAGTGGCCGCGCCTTGGAAGCAATTGCCCGAGACGACGTTGTTGCGACACTTGTAGCCATAACCCACATTGGAGACCTCCACATTGATCTGGCCTTGGTCGAAAACGCAATGCGATACGCGGTTGTTCTCGCTGTCGCTGCCCTGCGCCTTCAACTCGATTCCGGATACACACTGGTAGAAGAGGCAACTGTCTATCAGGAAATTGCTGCAATCGACGAGTTCGATGCCCTTGCCTGCGTAATAATTGTTGAAGGTGCAATTGCTTATCACGCCGTGAGCGCAGGAGGCGGCATTCAGTGCCGACAAGGCCCCCATCACCTCGACATGCGAGAGCCTCACCATGCCTTCCAATGTGTCGTTTTTCAGCTGTATCCCTGCCCAGTCGTGCGAAAACTCATAGCAGCGCAAGTATATGGGAGCTGCCTTTTGCCCGTCCAGGATGAGGGTTCCACCATCGGAGCGCAGACATGCCGACTGGCCGAAATACATCACGACACCTGCTTCCACCTGCAACGACCCACCATGTACCACGGTCAGCGACTCGTTCACCAGGTAAGCCGTATCTCCGCCTAGTTTCGGCAGCACAAGCGTCGTGTCAATCACGCCGTTCAAGGGAACATAATGCTGCGCATTTGCCTGTAGTCCCACAACCAGCAAAAGCACGGAAAGCGTCACTATCGTCTTGAGGCATCTCATGGCTTAGAAATAATAGGTCAAACCTAACTTGAAATCCCAAAGGTGCATCCCCAAACCATACGGGAAACCGTCACGATACATCGTCCCGATGGGTTTTCTGAAAGTCACCTCAGGTGCCAATTCCACTCGGTTCACGACCTTGATGGCCGCGCCAACACCTCCAAAATAGGAAAACCGGATTGGTTCCACCTGGCCTCGGGCGATGGGCGCATGGAACGGCGCCTCCACATCATTGTACGATCCCCCGAAACCAACCAGGAAATCGATGGAAGCTCCTGCCTTGACGAACATCCTGAAATGCTCGCGCTTCCAGAAATCGAACGAGGCAAACATTCCTAGGCTCAGATAGTCGAGGCGGTTGAGGTCGCGATAGGAATAGTGGGTGGTCACAAGCGGCACATACGTTGAATCCATGATATAGTGGTAGGAAGTGTCGCCCGAAACAGGGTGAACCACATAGTAGGTGTCCAAGGTGTCGTCCACGTAACAATCGCCCTCATACGTCGTCTGTTCTAACATGAAACGGTATTTCACCGAGCGAAACGAAAGGATCAGGCCAACGCTCAGCCGCTCGCGTTTGTAGCCGCCATCCAGCCCGAGCGCGAAGGCAGAGCTTGGCGTGGCTTCCATCGTGCCGCCTTCCTCTGGAGTCTCAAAATCAAGACGCAGCATGTCATAAGCCACAAAAGGCGTGACGAACCAACCGTTATCCCTGAATTTAGGCCACGGGATTTCCAATCCTTTATACTTAGTCTTATAGACCGTATCGGTCTCTACCACACGCTCGACGCGGACAATCGTGTCGTAGCGCATCACTGTTCGGATGATTTGCAAGGTGTCGAACAGCCGCACCGTATCAGCCAAGTTGTTCACGACCGTGTCCAATTTGTGCACAACAACCTCTTGGTTTGGTTCGCATGGCGCGGGAGGGTCTGGGGCATCTTTAACAACAGGTTCCAGCAATTGGTTTTTCCGAATCACATATTGCTTGCCGACCCGCTTGAAACCGTAATCGGTTCCTTTCAGCAAGTCGGACAGCACCTCTTCCACTGACTTGTAGGAGCACGAATACTTCTCGATGCGGATTTTGCTCAGTTCCGCCTTACTGAAAGCGACATTCAATTCATATTCAGCGAAAAGTTTCTCAAGGGCCACGTCAAGGCTGCACGATTCCACAGCAAACGAAATCAGCGGATTGATGTTTTGGGAATAGGATTCCATTGACGCACAGCACAGCGAGAAAAGAAAGACCAGCAACAAACGTTTCCCAAAACGCTGTACGCCATTTCTTTGTCTATCAACGTTTTTATTCAAAAAATCACGGTTCATCCACAAATAATGATGTCTTAACAGGCCGCTAAGGTACAACAAAATCAGGAAACTGCGGTTTTTGAATGACAAAAAAACACGGAAACGGGAAATCTTAGCGAAGGACAAAGGTGTTTTTCGTCGGCTTGGAGACCTTGAGATCAAACACGGTGGCGATGGTTTCCACAACTTCATCGACAGGGTCTTTGTCTGTGAAGCGCACGGTAAGTTTTTCGCTGGCGCGTTCACCCGGGAGGTCGATCCGGACATCGAAGATGTATTCCAACGTCTCGACAATCACCGAAAGTGCCACATCGTTGAAGTCAAGCACATGGTCGTTGGTCAGCTCTTCATACTTCACTTCGGCGTAGGTCATGGCCTTCAATGATCCGTCGGCGAGGTCATACACGCCACGCTCGCCCGGTTCGATTTCCATTGATGAAAGCGCATGGCCTTTCCTATCGACGACCGTCAGCCTGACGCTGCCCGAATAGAGGTCAACCCTGTATTCGCCCGTCTTGCCGTCAGCATCCAACAGGAACGAAGTTCCAAGCACTTCAACGTTCATATTGCCGCAATGGATGACAAAAGGATGTTTGGCATCCTTGGCCACATCGAACACGGCCTTCCCTTCGAAATCGACCGCGCGGAGGGCGGCGCCAAACTGCTTCGGGTGCTTGATTTCGGACTCTCCGCTGAAACTCACCATAGTCCCGTCAGGCAGGATGTAAGGCGTTCCCACTTTCCAGTCGTCAGAAGCCAAGGTGACATTGGTGCTGAAAGGCTTCGTCACAAGGAAACCAAGTACCAATGCCACGACAACCGCTGCGGCTGCCGATGTGACGTATCTGATGTTACGTCTAAGCCAAGGCATTTGGACGACCACGGTCTCCCGACTTTCTTCCTTGTCAATCTTCATGTTGACCGCTTCCAAGGCGACATCCGCATCGATAGACTCGGGCATGGGGAACGAAGTCAATTCCCAAACCGCCTTGAAGGACTCGAACCGCTCTTGATGTCCCTCCGACTCACCCAGCCACGACAACAAGCCATGAGCCTCGCTTTCAGGGCATTGCCCTTCCAAGTAGCTCACAATCAAGTCGTCATAATATGTAGGATTCTTCGGGTCCATCTTTTTTTCATCGAATCACTTGTAAGACGCACAACTCGTGTTTTACCCTTAGTCATTTACCAATTTTTTTTGATTGTTTTTTCGTCAAAGAAAATCCTTGAGTCCTTCCTTGAGTTGCTTGATGGCAGCGCTCATGTGGGCCTCGACCGTCTTGACCGAAATGCCCAGTTTTTCAGCGATTTCGGCATATTTGAGCCCATCGAAGCGGCTGGCGAGAAACACTTCGCGGCGCTTTTCGGGCATGGTGGCCAGCACTGCCTGATAGGAATGCTCGAGGGTTTTCGACTGAAGCTCATCCGAGGGATCGACGCTCTCCGACTGATTGGAATACACTTTCAAGTTGGTTTCGGCGTGACTGCGTTCCCTATTAATATAGGTGATGGCGGCATTGCGCACCGCACGAAGCAAATATGACTCAAATGAGGAACTTATGTTGAGCTTTTCGCGCCCCATCCATAGCTTGACAAACAAATCCTGGACAATTTCGGCTGCCACGTCTTCATCGGCGACAAAACGATAGCAAAACCGAACCGCCGGCGCATAAAAACGACGGAAAATCTTGTTGAAAGACTCCCTGTCGCCTGACACCATCTGTTCAACCAGAATATTTAATTCGCTATCATTCATCAATTTGAAGGGAATATTCCGTTTCAATCAGCGGACAAAAGTACGCATTTTTGCCAAACTGATAATTGTTGAGCGTAAAAAGAATCAGGTCGCCGGAAATGAAGCAACCGGAAGGTAGAATCCACTTTGCCTTGGTATTATCCGATTATGCTTTCCACAAAACCAACAATTCCACCACTTTCATCATTCCAGCACCAGCTGTTCCCACCGAATCTTCGGCACAAACTGCACGCCGTCCGCATCGCGATAATAAGCCAATTTGTCGCCCGCATCCACGGGTTGCAACTTGATTTTCTCAGCACCCTTGCCGATGGCCAAAATGAGTAGCGGCTCGTAAGGCAGTTGGAACGCCTCGGTGATCTTCGCCTTGTTGAAAGCCCCTATCATGATGCCGTTCAAACCCATTTCGGTGGCTTTCAGCAACATACTCTGTGCCGAAATGCCGAGGTCGATGTCCACAAACTTGGTTTCGGGCACGATGCTGCAAATGATGATGAAGGCCTCAGGTTCGGTGCCAGGGAAAGGCAAATGCAATTCGGGCAGCAAGCCGCCGAGTTTCATGTTTTGCACGATGACGTCGGCACCAGTTTCTTTGGTCACCAACTTGAAGCGCAGCACTTGCTGGTTCTTCGCCGAGGCGATTTTGGCGTTCACCGCCACGATGCGTTCCAGCATCTCGCGTTTCACCACAAAGTCCTTCTGGTAGCCGCGATAGCTGCGGTTTTTCTCCATCAAATTGTCGATAGAGGTATGTTTCACCACGGTCTTCTTGGCGCTTTTGCCAAAGACCTCTTCATAGCGTTTTTCAAGGTATCCGTCGGCCATAGAATTCAGATTTAAAGGTTTCGACTTTCAAGATCCAAAAATACAAAATAATCCGACACAGCATGACAAATAACCAACATTTCGGTTAATCATCATCATGGTTTGGTGAAATCTTGACTCGTCACAAACCTTTGTTCCATGGATTCTTTCTATTTTTGTGCCAATTAAAAGCTTAAATTATGAAGAAAACAAGCATTCTATTGACATTCTGTTGCCTCTTGGCCTTGGCCTCATGCCAGAAGAAAAACGCCCCGCTGTTCCGCGGCGACTATAGTTTCAAGACCTCGGGCAGCGTCGCCTTGGACGAAATCGTGCCGGAAGGTGACAGCATTGAACCTGCCTCCTACACCGTCAGCATACCCAACGAAATCGGGCAAATGGAAATCAGTGCCTTGGGCAATGGCAAGGACAGCGTCCTCGTCGTGATGAACACCATGGGCGGCGAGGTGGTGGTCACACACGCTTTCTGCAAGGACAACGAAATCTTCCTCCGCGACTTCAAGAAAAACACGCTGCTCTTCACTGGCGACTCGCTCACTCTGAAGAACGACCTGCTCGTGAAAGCCACGGGGCAGATGTACGAGGACAACACGCTCATCCTCAACATGACCTACGAAGGCGAAGCCGAAAGCAACGAGCGCAGCTTCAAGGTTTTCGGGGACGACATTAGGATGGCGGCGATAAGGAATTAATTGGCTAAGATTTGAATGGGGCTGTTAGCTTTTAGCCTTTAGCTATTAGCTTGGTAGCCAATAAGCTAAAAGCTAATAGCCAACAGCTAAAAGCCCCATTTTGTAGAAAAAACATTACGACTATGAACATCAAACATATCATCTGGATCTTGCCTCTGCTGCTGGCAGGATGCGCCGACACCGACCCGCAGCAACTCAAGGAGAAACTGATGGGCGGACCCGCCGAGGAGCGCGTCATCGCCGTGGGAGTGCAACGCATCGACACGGTGGGCGGCCTCGTGCGCAACAGCTACCCCGGCGCGTTGGAGGAGAGCCATTCCGTCGACATCAGCTTCAAGTATGGCGGCACCTTGCAGACACTCAACGTCGAGGAGGGTAGTCATGTCCGCAAAGGCCAAGTGTTGGCTCGCGTCAACTCGCCTTCGATGGAGAGTTCGCTCCGCGCCGCACAAGCCACTTTGGAACAAGCCCAAGATGCCTACGACCGCCTGAAGAAAGTGCACGACAACGGCAGCCTGCCCGAAATCAAATGGCGCGAGATGGTGGCCAACCTCGAAAAGGCCCAAGCTAACTACGACCTCGCCCAGTCGATGCTCGCCGACAACACCGTCACGGCACCCTTCGAGGGCACCGTCACGGGGCTGAACGTCACCACGGGCGAGAGCGTCACGCCTCTGAAGCCCATCATGCGCATCATCGACTCCGATGGCTTGGTGGTGAAAATCTCCGTTCCCGAAAGCGAAATCAGCAAGGTGCAAGTGGGCGACGAAGCCCAAATCCTCATCCCCGCCTTGGGCGACCGCCGCTACGAAGGCACGGTAGTGGAGCGCAGCATGACCGCCTCACTGCTCACGCACAGCTATCCCGTCAAAATCAGCGTCAGTCAGCCCGATGCCGAGCTGCTGCCCGGCATGGTCGGCAAGGTGGTGCTGCAAAGCGATATCAACAAAGGCATCATCGTGCCCGCCAACGCGATTTTGATTAATAACGATGGCAAGTTCGTTTGGGTGGCCGAAGAAGGTCGCGCCACGCGCCGGAAAATCTCGATTTCGGGCTATTCGGGCAATGGCGTTTTGATTGGCGAAGGCCTGCACAGCGGTGACGTCGTGATTGTGGAAGGCTACCAGAAGGTGAGTGAAGGGATGAAAGTGGAATGTGGAATGTGGAATGAGGAATGATGAATGATGA
>JAFSJF010000053.1 GCA_017439405.1 Bacteroidales bacterium | reverse complement strand
GCTTTCGACGACCTCATACTCGTCGGGCAAGACAGTTGCCTGCAAGTGTATCTTGATGAAAAACAAGGCATTCTGCCCGTTTCCACCTTCTCGCGGGAGGACTACCGCAACAAACTGCTCAAAATCGTGTGCGAGTACAATGGGGCCTATATTGTCAAGACAATTGTGCATGACAGAGGCCTTTATTGGCTCAAATTCAACCACGGCAAAAGCCAGGATTTCCTTTACATGAAGAAAGACGGTTCCATGGAGAAGCCCCAATATTTATGCAGTTTCATCGACACACTCGGCTACCGCGCCTGCCAGTCGCAATGGATGTCCATCCAAAACGAATACCACCAAGCGACGATGGAGAATGACGGCATCGACCTCATCAATTTGGAAATATGGGATGGCAATTTGATGCGTTTGGCAGAAACCTCTTCTTTGATAAGTAAGATACAATGGTATTGTTCCATCATGGCAAAAAAGGAATACCAAATTATTCCTATGAAAGTCAACGGCATACTTCAGTTTGCAGACCTCGACAACCGCGAAATCGTGGAAATCGGTCCCGACTTCAAGATCGCGAAAAGACAACCTTTGAAAATCACTTCTGGAGAAAAACAGTTCCAAAACGAGTTCCTCACCGACAAGGCCACAGGCAAGACCTACGGCTTGTTCATTGAAAATGGGATGAACTACGTTGGTCTTTACGATCCCGAAGTGGGCACTGTCGGCATGGGACAAAAAGCCAGCAAGAAGATTTATCCAAGGGTATTCAAGGTGCATGGCGGCTATGCCTACAGCGTGTTTTTCGACTCGGGGAGCAATCGCGGAGTGATTAGTCGGGTGAAGATAGGATAAAATCTCTACCTTTGCGGCATGAAAACCCTTTTCAGATTAAGATACGACAGCCACTGGGGCGAGGAATTGTTCCTCACAGGAAACACCACAGAATTAGGCAATTGGAACACCGGCAAGGCCGTTCCGATGGAATATGTGGGGCCAGGAATTTGGTCGGTGGAAACCGAAGTAACGCCAATGATCGAATACAAATATTTCATCAGCGAAAACGGCCAAATCCGTTGGGAAGACGGTCCCAACCGCATCCTGCCCGAAGGCCAAGATCGCGTTTGGGGCTGGTTCGGCCTCACCGAAAGGCAGACGATGCGCGGCGTGGCCGTGCCGCTGTTCAGCATGCGCACTGAGGAAGATTTCGGCATCGGAGAATATGCTGATTTGCCAAAATTGGGCGACTGGTGCGTGGCCAATGGCATGAAAATCATACAAATCCTGCCCATCAACGACACAACAGCACACTACGATTGGCACGATTCCTATCCTTATAATGCCATTTCGGCATTTGCATTGAACCCGATTTACCTGAATCTCAACGCATTGGGAATCAAAGAAGAAACGACTTTCAAACGAGCAAGGACTTTGCTCAACAAAACCGATTTCGTCAATTACCCCAAAGTGCTGAAAACCAAATGGAAGTATTTCCAAATCGCCTTTGAGCAACAATGGGAAACGCTGAAAGAAGCCTCTGTTTTCCAGCAATTTGCCAAGGAAAACGAAGACTGGCTCCATGACTATGCCCAATATTGCGCCGAACGCGACGGCAACGGCACCGAAATCCACCTCTTCTTGCAATATCACTGCGACAAACAACTGCGCGAGGCGGTCAAGACATTGCATGACAAAGGCCTGCTGCTGAAAGGCGACATTCCCATCGGGGTAAATCCCACTGGAGTAGACGTGAAATCACATCCCGATTTGTTCAACCTTGATGTGCAAGTCGGCGCCCCACCCGATGACTTCTCTGCAGAAGGACAAAACTGGGGCTTCCCGTCCTACAACTGGGAGGCAATGGCCAAGGACGGCTACGCCTGGTGGCAACGCCGCCTGCAAGTGATGGCTCGCTATTTCGACGCTTACCGCATCGACCATATCTTGGGTTTCTTCCGCATCTGGGAGATCCCAAAGACAGTCAAATCAGGGCTGCTGGGGCACTTCTCTCCTGCCCTGCCATTAAGCGCAAAAGAAATCGCCGACCAAGGCTTTCATTTCGTCAAAAGCAGGCATGTGAAGAAAGGCGTGGACACCCTCTTCATCCCAGCACCCAACGAGAAAGACAAGTACATCCCTCGCATCGAACTGCACAAAACCAAAGTCTATCAAACCCTCTGTGAGGAGCAAAAACAAGCCATCGACGGCATCTACGAGGACTTTTATTTCCATCGCCATAACGAGTTCTGGAAACAGAAAGCCTTGGAGAAATTGCCTGCTTTGGTCAATGCGACTCCAATGGTTGCCTGCGGCGAAGACCTCGGCATGATTCCCGCCTGCGTGCCTGAAGTGATGCAGGAGTTAGGTATCATGAGCCTGGAAGTGCAGCGCATGCCCAAGGTGTTTGGCCATCCATTCGTGCAGACCGAGGACCTGCCCGAAAACTGTGTCTACACCACTGGCACCCACGACATGCCTACCTTGCGAGGCTGGTTGGCCGAAGACCGTATGCGCACCCGTCAGTTCCTCGACAGCCTCGACCTCGACGACCGCAAAGTCACTGGCAAAACAATTAAAAAAATCTTGCAAAAACATTGTGACAGCCCATCGAGATGGAACATCTACCCGCTGCAGGACCTTTTGGACATGGACGAAAAGAATTGGTCAGCCAACCCTGCGGACGACCAAATCAATGTCCCCGCCAACGCCAAAAACCAGTGGCGGTGGCGGATGAAAGTTTCGTTGGAAGCACTTTCCTATTGAAAAAAAACAGTATCTTTGCCTAAAATCAAATCAACATGAAATTCAAATCCTACAACCATAGCGAAGCTGCTCTCAACGAGCGCATTGCACTGATTGTCAATGCTGAAAAGAAGAAGGGCGGCGAGAAAGAAGCCTTGCGCACCATCTTCCAAAGCATCGACTTCACCACCTTGGAAGCCTTCGACAACGAAGCCAAAATCAAGGACTTCTGCGACAAGGCCTTAGCCTTCCCGAAGCAGAAACCACACCTCAGCGTGCCCGCCATCTGCATCTACAGCCCTTTCATCCGTCAGGCCAAGAAACAGCTTGAAGGTAGTGGCATCCGTGTGGCCACGGTGGCCTGCGCCTTCCCTTCGGGTATGATGCCCTTCAATCTGAAAGTCAAGGAGGTGGAATATTGCGTCAACGAAGGCGCCGATGAGGTGGACATGGTCATCTCGCGCGGCACATTCCTCGCTGGTCGCTACGATGAAGTCTTCAACGAAATCAAGACCATCAAGGAAATCTGCGGCAACAAGGCCCACTTGAAAGTCATCCTTGAGACGGGCGAGCTGAAGACCGTCGAGAACATCCGCAAGGCCAGCGAATTAGCCATCCTCGCCGGGGCCGACTTCATCAAAACCTCGACGGGCAAGGTGCCGGTGGCCGCCACGCCACTCGCTGCCATCGTCATGATCGACACCATCAAGGAATACTATGAGGCCACAGGCAAGAAGGTTGGCTTCAAGCCTGCGGGCGGCATGAAGGTGCCGGAAGATGCCCTCACCTACTATTATCTGGTGAAAAGCATCCTCGGCGAGCAGTGGCTCAACCCAAGCCTCTTCCGCGTAGGCACGAGCCGCCTGGCAGGATTGATTTTGGAACAATTATAAAAACTCTTAATATGGCAACCATTAAAGGAACATACAAAGGCAATCTCCGCAACGAGATGACTCATGTGCAGTCGGGCAACACCATCCTCACCGACGCACCCACCGACAACCACGGCAAAGGCGAAGCCTTCTCGCCCACCGACCTCGCCTGTGCGGCCCTCGCCGGCTGCATGATGACCATCATGGGCATCAGCGCGCAAGGCCATAAGTTCGACATCGACGGCACCACCTACACGGTGAAGAAGACCATGAATGCCGACCCACGCCGCATCGGGCAGATCGACATCGTGTTCAACTTCCCCGCCAAAGAATACACCGAGCGTCAGAAATCTCTCTTGTGGGCCGCCGCCGAGAGCTGTCCCGTAGGTCGCTCGCTGCACCCCGATGTCATCGTCAACATCACCATGAACTTCCAAGCCTGATGAGATACACCTATAGAACCCAAGGCACCTGCAGTCAAGCCATCGAGTTTGAAATCGAAGATGGCATTTTGAAGAATGTACAATTCTACGGCGGCTGCAATGGCAACACACAAGGTGTGAGCGCTTTGGTGGAAGGCATGAAAGTAGAAGAAGTGCTGCAACGCTTAGAGGGAATCCGCTGCGGCTTCAAGAACACCTCGTGCCCCGACCAACTGTGCAAGGCGATACGGGAAGCAATTGCGATTTCCGTTTCAACCGAAAAGAAAGAACTTCGATCCAAAATCAAGGCTTTAAAGAAGGAGCATACCAAAGAACAGCTGCTTGAGCAATCGGAAAAGATTTTGGCCAAGCTGGAGCAGCATCCCGACTTCATCAAAGCCGAAAGGGTCATGCTATACAGCGCTTTACCTGACGAAGTACAGACTCAGGCCTTCCTAGAAAAGTGGCATTTGAAGAAACAGATCATCCTCCCAACCGTCGTTGGCGACGACATCGTCCCCGTGGCATACGGCAAGGACACTGCTTTTGCCGTGGGCGACTTCAATATCCTGGAGCCGCAGAACGAACCCTATCAAGGGGGCTTCGACCTCATTGTCGTACCAGGTGTGGCCTTCGACCACAGTGGCAACCGTATTGGCAGAGGCCGGGGTTACTACGACCGATTCCTTTGCCAACACCTTGACGTGAAGCGCATCGGCATTTGCTTCGACTTCCAACTTGTCGATAAGGTGCCCACCGAGCCTTTGGACATTCGGATGGACGAGGTTATTTCTTTATAAAACAAAAAAAGGAACGCATCTGCGTTCCTTTTTTGGATTGAATAAAGCCTAAGCTTATTCGCCCAACTTAATGCGGACGAAGTTCACCACTGTAGCTTCCTTGTCGGCAGCCTGGATGTATTCGGCAACCGTCTTGGGGTCGGCAACCAGAGAGACCTGGTTGAGCAGGCAGCTCTCCTTGAAGAACTTGTTCAGACGGCCTTTGGCGATGTTCTGAATCATGCCTTCGTTGAGTTGCACCTGACCGGGCACCGTGGCTTTGATTTCGCGGGCCTGAGCACCTTGTTCCTCGGTGATGTAACCTTTGGTGATGTTCGAGTTGATGTGGTCATCGCTATCGACGTGGTTGGGGTTGATGCCAGCCTTGCGGAGAGCCTTCTCGACTTCCTTCTGGATCTGTTCTTCCTTGGTCTTGTCGACGGCAACGGCGAACTCGCGGTCCTTCACCTCTTGCGGGATGGAGGCTTCGCTCACCGACAGCGGGTTCATGGCGGCGACGTGCATGCACACCTCGTGGCTCACTTCCTCAACACCGGCGAAATTCTTGTTCATCTCGACGATGGTGGCGAGGCGGTTGCCAGGGTGGTTGTAGTTGGCCACATATTCACCTTCGAGGACTTTGAAGGCACCAAGTTCGGTCTTCTCACCGGTGACGGCGCTCTGGTTGGCGACGAGGGCTTCAACGGTCTGGCCGTCGAGCGTCATGGCCTTCAGGGCTTCGATGTCCTTCACGCGGTTGGCGACGGCCATGTCGAGCACGTCCTTCGTGAACTTCACGAAGTCGGCGTTGTTGGCGACGAAGTCGGTCTCGCAGTTCACCATGATGATGGCGGCGTACTTGTGGTCTTCAGTGGCCTTTGAGAGCACGCAGCCTTCGCTGGCGGTGCGGTCGGCGCGCTTGGCAGCCTTGGCCATACCCTTCTTGCGAAGGATGTCGATAGCGGCCTGGATATCGCCATCGGTCTCGACGAGGGCCTTCTTGCAGTCCATCATGCCGGCGCCCGTCATTTGTCTCAGTTCATTGACTTGAGAAGCGGTAATATTCATGTTGTTTCTTGTTTTAAAGGTTATTATCTGAGCTTTCAGCCGTCAGCAGTCAGCTTTCAGCATGGGAATACCATTGCTGACGGCTGATAGCTGATGGCTGACAGCTAAAAATCAGTTCTTAGCAACGGGCTTGCGGGGACGGCGGGCGGTGCGAGGACGGCGTTCGTCCTTGTTTTCCTCTTCCTCGGCGTTGTCTTTCACTTCGTCAACTTCTTCCTCTTCCTCTTCTTGGATGAGGTCCTTGTTGTTCTTGCGCTCAGTGATGCCTTCCTCGATGGCGTCGACCATCTTGCCGACGATGAGGGCGATGCTCTTAGAGGCGTCGTCGTTGGCCGGGATGGGGAAGTCGATGAGGTTGGGGTTGGTGTTGGTGTCGACGATGGCGAAGGTCGGGATGTTGAGCTTGCGGGCTTCAGCAACGGCGATGTGTTCCTTCATGATGTCGACCACGAACAGGGCTGAAGGCAGACGGCTCAGGTCGGCGATGGAACCGAGGTTCTTCTCGAGTTTCTCGCGTTCACGCTCGATCTGCAGCTTCTCACGCTTGGAGAGGCTCTTGTAAGCGTCGCTGTTCATCATCTTGTCGATGCTCGTCATCTTCTTGACGGCCTTGCGGATGGTGGCGAAGTTGGTGAGCATGCCGCCGGGCCAGCGCTCGGTCACGTAAGGCATGTTGACTTTTTGGGCGAGTTCGGCGACGACGTCCTTGGCCTGCTTCTTGGTGGCCACGAAGAGCACGCGCTTGCCCGATTTGGCCAGTTGGCAGAGGGCATTGGCAGCCTCGTCCATCTTGGCTTGTGTCTTATAGAGGTCTATGATGTGGATACCATTGCGCTCCATGAAAATATAGGGAGCCATGTTCGGATTCCATTTTCTCTTGAGATGGCCGAAATGACAACCGGCATCCAACAGTTCTTCAAATGTTACTTGTGTCATGTGTTGTTTTCTTTTTAATGTTTACATTCGCTAAATACAATCGCAGAGTAGTCTGTATAAGAATCTCAGCGATTTGGATACTAAACAAAATCGCTCGGCTTCTGAGGGCTTAACGTTTGCTGAATTGGAACTTCTTACGGGCACCGGGCTGACCGGGTTTCTTACGCTCGACCATACGCGGGTCGCGGCGCATCAAACCTTTAGCCTTCAAGGTGGGACGATACTCGGGGTTGATCTCGCAGAGGGCGCGGCTGATGGCGAGACGCAAAGCCTCGGCCTGGCCGTTGATGCCACCACCGTCGAGGTTGACCTTGATGTCGTATTGGCCGAG
>JAFSJF010000052.1 GCA_017439405.1 Bacteroidales bacterium | reverse complement strand
TAGATAGATAGACGGCGAAGGCTTTTCATCAGGTCACTTGCTTCTTTCAGTAATCAACACGTCAATCGCCCCGACGCCGAACTTGGCGATGCTCGCCATGCGGTTCTCGGTGTTGTGGTAGTCCTTCAAAGTCTCGATGATGGCGTTTTTCAGCACACCGTTTCCCACGCCGTGTATGAAAGTCACCTTAGTGTAGTCGGCGGCAATGGCGCTGTCGAGCATCTTCTTGAAGTAGTCGGTCTGGATCTTGAACATGTCGTGGCTCGAGAGGCCGAGGATGTTGTCAACCAACTCGCCGATGTGCAAATCGACGACGGCCTCGCCCGGCGCGGTCTTGTGCTTGTCGATGGGTGCCTCTTGCTTCACCAGATTCTTTGCAGGAATCTGCGAGCCAACGCCTTCCTTCAGGATGCGCGTGAAGTCGCCGTCGCCGTGCTTCAAGGCAATAAGCTCGGAGAGGCAAATCATCACCGACTTTTCGCCAAGGATGCCAGAAGGCAAGTAGCTACCCTCTTTCATAAAACGCCCAACGCGCAACGAGAAGGGTGCATTCAACGGAAGTAACACAGAATCAGACGTTTCCATAGTAAAGACAGCCTGCACCACACCGTTGAGCCAATATTCGAGGTCGTCGCGCGAGATGGTCTCGATGACGATTTTCTCGTACTTACCGACCTGCCCGAAATCGACGTTCACGAACTTGTCTTCCTCTTTGATGGTAAAGGTATAGAGCATCTCGTAGGGCGTGTGGTTGACCAGCACCACGTCGAGCGGCCCCGTCAGGAGCCACTGCTGCTCATGCGGCACGAAAGCCATGTAAACGCCCTCTTTTTCAGCCTCTTTCGCAAAACGGCGCAAGCCACCTTTGCGTGCGGCCTCAGCCTGTTCCTGTTCCAAAAGCTGCTGACCTTGAACCTCTTTTTGCACCTTGTCCACCATCTGTTGCTGCTTGCTTGGCGCGGGCATCGAGCGGTAGTCGAGCACCAAGTCGGTGTTCAGGGTCGGGATTTCGAAGCCGCCTTCGATTTCCACCATCACCATTCGGGAATCTATAATCTTCGTGACCACTCCCCCGCCAACGGTGCTGAGGAAGTTCACTTTGTCGCCAATCTTGAATTCTGCCATAGTATGTCGTGTTTTGTGGCGGCAAAAATACGCATTTTTTGCCATTTCGCCTAAAACCATCCGATTCGGGCGAAATCTGCGAATGGAATTATTACGCTGCATATTTATGAGGCGAGGGTTAGCACCGCTCGCCTCTAATCGATCACCCTTTCAGGGTTTTCCAGCCCTTCCGAGTCCTGAATGGACGGCCCGATGTCATGCAGGCGATTTCAATCCCTGCACCAACACGCCCCTGCCCCGCGTCTGAAAGACGCAACATCCCGTAACCGTAGGTCAGTGACCTACGGGACAGAGGTCGCGACCTATAGCAGCAGCCCCAAAAAAATCCAAAACTGAGCCTGTTGCCCTGCCTTGGATCGAACATATACAAATGTTCGGGAAGGAGTTTGCATCCTAGTTAACAAATTAACTATCCGTAATTTAACACTATCAATCACTTTAAAGCATTTTTAGGGTGCAATTAGGGAAAAAAGTACTATAAATATGCAATTTGGCAGGAATTTTGTAAATTTGCGGTCGAAATGAAAAAACCACTGCTTATACTAATGGTTTTGGCCTCAATGTTCGCCTGCACCAAACCCAAAGGCTACGGCAACCTGAACGTCAACATCGGCTATTCTATCAATGGCAAGATCCTGATTACTGATTCGTTGTGCTATCATAACGAAGCAGGTAACGAGTTCATGATCACCGAAATCCAATGGTTCATTTCCAGATTGGAATTCCAGAACGAACAAGGCCAATGGATTGCATCGGACAAAACTTTTTACATCGACACCAATATCCCTGAAAGCCAAACGCTTAGGATTGACTCCTTGCCTTTAGGAAAATACACGAAGTTGCGTTTCACCTTCGGTTTGGACGAAAGCGACAACCGAAGCGGCCGCTTCAGCGACCCGCCAGAGGCCAACATGTTTTGGCCCGAACCGTTGGGCGGCGGCTACCACTACATGAAACTAAACGGAAAATTTGTCAATGCGGACGATCAGTTAGCTCCGCTCAACATCCACTTGGGCTTCTGCCAACAGCCCAACCACTTCACCGTGGAACTCCCCATCGACCTGACCATTGCGGAAAACGCTGAAAACCAATTGGATTTGGTCATGGTCATCGACAACTGGTTCCGCTCGCCCAACCTCATCGACTTCAACGAATGGGGCAGCGCCATCATGCAAAACCAAGCTGCACAACAAGCCCTAAAAGAAAACGGCAACGATGTGTTTGTCACCCAAAACGCTAAAAACCAAAACGATATGGCGATAAAGAAAGAGGACATCTTGAAAGGGTTCAACGACTTCATGCAGAAAGCCGCGCCCAAGCCGCATTTTTGGCGTTGGGAGAACACAAAAGAAAGGATTCGGAGGATTTAAGATTTAAAATTGGCGATGAGGAAGGTTGGAACCATAGTCAGAATTGGGATTTGCATATTGTGTTTTGCCTTGGCTTCGTGCAAGCCAGAGCCGAAAACACCCTATCAGCCAACGGCTTACGACTTGCCGCAACCCGCTTATTTCCCTTCGCGAAACAATATCCTGCCCGACAATCCGATGACCGAGGAAGGTGTGGCTTTGGGACGGAAACTGTTCTACGACCCTCGCCTTTCGGGTCGCGACGGCACCGACGGCATCCGCTGCTGTGCCTCGTGCCACCATCAGGAGAGCAACTTCGACTTCGGCGGTTCGGCGGGACTTCACCACTCCGTCATGCCATTGGTCAACCTCGTCTGGAACACGACAGGCTTGGGCTGGAACGGGGGCGTGGCCACGTTGGAAGACATGGTTTTGGCAGCGGTCACGAGCCCAGTCGAGATCAACGCCGACACCAACCAAGTGGTCAAGTATTTGCAGCGAACCGACGACTATCCCGAAATGTTTTACAAGGCATTTGGCAGCCGCGACATCACCTTTATTAATATAGAGAGAGCCATAGCGCAGTTTGTGCGGAGTTTGGTCTCGACCGACAGCAAATTCGACCGTTACCTGCGCGGCGAGGAGCAACTCACGCAAGACGAGCTTGCAGGCTACCTGCTCTTCGTCACCGAAGAAGGTGCCGACTGCTTCCACTGCCACGGCGGTGGCGGCTTAGCCCTGATGACCACCAACTTGTTCTACAACAACGGCCTCGACGACGAATTCAACGACCCAGAAGACCGCGCCGTCATCACGGGAAGCCATTGGGACAGAGGTGCTTACAAAGCCCCTACCCTGCGCAACATCGCCGTCTCTGCACCCTATATGCACGACGGACGCTTCCAGACTTTGGACGAAGTGATTGACTTCTATTCCGACAGCGTGAAAAACTCCGAGACCCTCAGTCCGCTGATGCACCATGTGATGGACGGCGGCGTGCGGCTCACCGACTTGGAGAAAGCGCAACTGAAAGCGTTTTTGAACACCTTGACGGATGAGACGTTTTTGGAGAATCCTGAGTATTCGCGACCATAGCGATTATTTGCCTAATTCCTTGATTCTATTACTTTTGCCAATCTTCTGTCGTCCATTCTATTATTCCACAACAGAACAACAATAATTTCAGTTTCATGCACACAATAGAAAACTCTTGTAAGCTTTGAGTGAAGCACCCGCAATGGCAAGCCATTGAAATGATACCGAGGTTCCGAAGTGCCTAAATCGGGGAACTCCGCCAATAGGTCGACGCGAGAGATGATGTCGTCGTAAACCCTCATAGCCACATCCTGACCAAACTGTTGTATGACATAATTGATAATGTCTGCAAATTCGTCTTCAGCTTCCCGCAGCCAATGGATGCCTCTCATGCCATCAGCGCTTTTATTCTTGCCTTGACTTCATCGTGCGCGACCAGTTCTGCTGTGCCATCGGCGATTTTTTTCGTCCGTTCCGAAAGCAGCCTTTCCACTTCCTCTTCAGTGTAGCAACATGGCGGAACGGTCGAGTTTCTTTCTTTTGGTTCCACTAATCCCAATGCAAAACGCTCCACCTTTCGAGTAAGTTCCTCGGGCGTGAAGCCACCAAACGATGGCAAATTAATATTGATGGATACTCCGTGCATATTATTTCCTTTATTCTTGCCTGCAAAAATAGCAACTTTTTCTATAATGGGCAATGTGGGAACAAAAAAGCCCGCCAAGATTGCACCTGGCGGGCGATTTGCATGTTTCAATTATGAATGGACTTACAAATTCACCGTGACATTTCCCTCAAATTCGCCAGTGCTAACGTTGACGACTTGCACTTGGACGAGATTTTTTCATCAAAATGCTTGTGGAATGGGAATTTGTTTGTAATTTTGCAGCACCAGAACCCGCCAAGCCTCTCAACGATGCTCAAATGTGCGGGTAGTTTTATTATGTCTTGGCTTGTTCTGAAAATGCCTCCCCTCCCAACATACTCATGCCACTTCGATGGCCGCCGTTTCAACAGCTACAGCAACTACTTCAAAAGGCAATTCGGAGGCAGGGTGCAGAAGATCAGCATCGACGCGGGATTCAGCTGCCCCAACCGCGATGGGAAAATCAGCACGGGAGGCTGCACGTTTTGCAGCAACGAGGCCTTTAACCCTTCGTATTGTCGGCCTGAGAAGTCCATCAAGCAACAGATTGAGGAAGGGATGGATTTTCACCAAAGAAGATACCGTCGCGCCAACAAGTATTTGGCTTATTTTCAGCCTTTTTCGAACACTTACAAGCCTCTTGAAGATCTGAAAGGCATCTATCAGCAAGCCCTTGATGTTCCTGAAATCCTCGGCATTGTCATCGGCACTCGACCCGACTTGGTTGACGAGGACATTTTGCAGTTTCTCAGCGAGTTGCAAGAAACATATTATGTCATGCTCGAATATGGCGTGGAGAGCGTCTATGACGAGACACTGAGACGTGTCAATCGCGGGCACGACTTCGCCACGGCAGAACGCGCCATCCGAATGACTGTCGAACATAACATCCCCTGCGGGGCGCATTTCATCTTCGGCCTGCCCGGCGAAACCAAACAGATGATGCTCGACACTGCCGACGTCATTTCACAACTGCCTTTGACCACGGTCAAGTTCCACCAACTGCAAATCTTCAAAGGGACGAAGATGGCGGAGGAGTTTTTGCGGCATCCAGAAGCATTTCATCTCTTTGATTTAGAGGAATATATCGACTTCGTCATCGACTTTGCCGAACGCCTCAGCCCCGACATCGTCATCGAGCGTTTTGCGGGCGAGGTGCCGCCGCGATTCCTTGTCAGCGAGCCTTGGATGAAGCTGCGCTACGACCAAGTGTTGGCACGCATCGGGCGCCGCATGGAAGAAAGAAACACTTGGCAGGGGCGGCTGATTCAGCCAAATACGCTATCTTTGCCGCCAAATCCGAACTCATGACCTACCTGAAATCCAACGACCTGTTTGCGCAAACCGAGCCTGAACGCATTTATGAGCGCGTTCCCCGCCCCATCGTCATCGCCGACCACCTCTTGACCCCCGACAACATTGGGGCAATGATACGCATGGCCGACAACATCGGGGCATCGGAGGTGTGTTTTCTCGGCAACGAAAGCGAACACCGCATGGGCAAGGTGCGCCGTGCCGCCGCCTCGAGCCGCGACAACATCCGCTGGTATTTTACGGAAGAAACTGATTTACATAAGATTGCATCCAACAACAAAACCCTCGTCGCCATCGAGACCGCCGACGACGCCACCTGCATCTACGACACACAACTTCCTGAAAACGTGGCTTTCATCGTGGGAAACGAGAGTCAAGGGCTTAGCGAAGACCTGTTGGCGCAATGCGACATGGTGGTTTACATCCCCGTGCCCGGCCCCACGCGCTCGCTCAACGTGAGCCATGCTGCAGCAGTGGCCTTGTTTGAATGGCAACGCCAGATGCGAGAAAAATGCAGAATTACGAATGCAGAATGCGGAATAACGCGAAACGACGACGAGACTATTCTGCATTCCACATTCCACATTCCACATTCCGCATTAAAATACAAGCACATCTTCTTCGACCTCGACCGCACGCTGTGGGACTTCGATGCCGCCGCTGAAGTGGCCTTCGAGCAAATTTACGAGAAATACGAATTGAAAAGCCTCGGCATTCCCAGCGCGCATGAGTTCCACGAGGTGTATCACCCACTGAATGAACGACTTTGGGAGTTGTATCGCGAGGACAAAATCACCAAGGACTACCTCAACCGCACCCGTTTCGTGCTGCCTTTGGAGCATTACGGCATCCACGACATCGCCTTGGCCGACCACCTCAGCGAGGATTACGTCTATTGGTCGCCGCGCATCGTGAGGCTCGTTCCCGGCACGATGGAGTTGTTGGATTACTTGAAACCAAAATACCATTTACACCTGATTACCAACGGTTTCCAAGAGGTGCAAGACACAAAACTGAGCCTTTCGGGGATGAAACCCTATTTCGAGACCTTGACCGTTTCGGAGGAAGTCGGGGTGAAAAAGCCCAACCCGGAAATTTTCCGTTACGCCCTAAACAAAGCCCACGCCAAGCCAGACGAAAGCATCATGATCGGCGATGAGATGGCCGTCGATATCGATGGCGCACGCGCCGCCGGCATCGACCAGGTTTTCTTCAACTCAAGTGGATGCGAAATCGAAGGAGAAAGGACGTTTGAGGTGAAAGATTTATTCGAAATCATGCGTGTTCTATAGCCATTGAAAATGTCGCATTCAAAAAATAGAGGAATGAATTGCATAATAGTTGCCGAAAAAGCGCTATTTTTGTATCCACTTGTGGAAAACAAGATCACTTTAACGTCACCATGAAGCTCCAAGTCATCACAAGCAACCAACACAACCCCTTCCTCAACCGCGCCGTTGAGCAATATCTCACTGAGCATCAAGAGGAAGACACCGTAACGATGTACCTTTGGAAAAACCAGCAGACCGTGGTCATCGGCTATAACCAAAACCCATATTCCGAGTGCAACGTACAACTTTTGCTTGATGAAGGCGGTCACCTCATGCGACGCGGCACGGGCGGCGGCGCGGTCTATCACGACCTCGGCAACATCAACTTCTCCTTCATCGCCGACAAAAAGCTTTACGACGTGAAGAAGCAACTCTCTGTGATTCAAGACGCGCTCCTCGCCTATGGAGTGGAAGCTGAGATTTCAGGCCGCAACGACCTCACCTGCCAAGGACGGAAGTTCAGCGGCAACGCCTTCGCGAAAGGGCAGCGCAACGACCTGCATCACGGCACCATCCTCATCAAGACCGACGGCGCGATGATGCAACGCTACCTCATCGTCGATAAGGCCAAGCTGATGAAAAACGGCGTGAAGAGCGTGGCGAGCCGTGTCGTCAACCTCAGCGAACTCGTCCACACGCTGACCTCCGATAACATCAAGCAGCCGCTGATAGCCTCGTTCGAGAAGGTGTATGGCGGAAAGGCCGAAGTGTTGGATTTCGACACTTTTATCAATAACGCCGAGGTGCAGGCCATCAAGGACCACATTTCGAGCCACGAGTTCCTTTTCGGTCGCTGGAAACAGTTCAAGACCACGAAAAAGGCCCGTTTCCCTTGGGGCGGCGTGGAGATTGCCCTCCAAATCGACGAGGCAAAGTCCATCATCACCGATGTACAAATTGCCTCGGACTGCCTTGAGCCTGAGACGATTGGGCAGGCTGAAAAACTATTCATTGGAGCCAGCACAAAGACAGGACCCGATTACGACACCGGCAACGAAATCATCGACGACATCATGCGATTAGTTTACAACGGATAACGAATCCGACGAAACAGAAATTATTCGTAATTTTCCTGCCTCGCCCGAAGGGCGTGACTACAGTAACCGTAGATCGCGACCCCTCCCCCTTTTGAGGGGGCAGGGGGAGTCGCACCACCCCGATAGGCGAAACTGTACGGCTGCCACTGTGTGACAGCCCTACAACCGAACAACTGAACAACTGAAAACTGCCAACTATCAACTGAATGAAATACTACCTCCTCCCCCTCGGCTGCCAGATGAACCTCAGCGACACGGAGCGT
>JAFSJF010000051.1 GCA_017439405.1 Bacteroidales bacterium | reverse complement strand
GCCCTTGCGGTCGACGGCGCACGGCAGGCACACCAGCTCGTCCGAAAGGCCGCGCTTGTGGTTGCCGCCGCCGCGCTTCCTCGGCTCGCGGCCGCAACCCTCGCCCTCGAACGCCTTCCTGTCGCCCTTGTACGAGACGGGCAGGAACGCCTCGTCAGCCTCGGCGATGCCCGTAAGCTCCGTGCCCTTCAGCGACTCGCCTATCGCGTCCAGCACCTTGTGCCGCCAGACAAACGCCGTCGCGTGGGTGATGCCGCAACGCTCCGCCGTCTTGTCCAACGACAGGCCCTCCGACATGCACGCCATGAACTCCTTCCACACCGCAAGGCCCTTCCGCGTGCCCTCGAATATCGTGTTCTTCGTGATCGAGAACGTCTTGCCGCAGTCCCTGCAGATGAACTTCTGCGTCCCGTTCTTCCGCCTCCCGTTGCGCTGCACATGCGTCCCGCCGCATAGCGGGCAAACACGTCCGCCCGCAAATCGACGCTCCGTCAGGAACGTGTCCATGTCCTCCGTGCCTTCCTTGGCTCCAGCGAGCATCGTGCAGAGTCTGGCACGCTCCTCTGACGACAACCGGTTCACCAATTCCATTATGCTCTTAGCTGTGTGTCTTTGCTTTTCCATAACCCTACTAACGTAAATTTCGGTCGGTTATTGTACTATAGCCATTCAGTTAATCGGCACACCATATTCATAAATGGTGTCGCTCGGTAGATCTATTTGTTCGTTCCAATAAATACAAGTGCGGCTGGTGTCCAACTGCGCCATAGGCCATAGCCCGATTTCGGTGGTCAGGCTTTGGAAATCGGCAATGGTGTCAATGTCGTCTTTCACATCGTAACACACACGGAAACCGTCATCGAAAGTCACCACCAACTTCCAATCATCATTAAGTTCGAAATGTTTGATTCTCGGTATCATAACGGTTTTACCTTTCCCATCTTTTGAGTGTTCCACATCTCCACTAATTCTTCGTAATGCAAACCTAACCATTCCTTTACCAACTGTTGGGCTCTTATCGGCAAATCACCTTCAGTCATTTCAAAAGTCTTGATGTCAAAGATGCCCACATTCTCATTGTAAATGGCGTGAATATGAGCAGGCTCATGTTCTTTCGGTTTAAAGAACATCTTAATAATGATTCCGTAAAAGCGACTTATTTCTGGCATGGTGTAAATCATTTGAAGTGCAAAAATAAACACTTTTCGTTTACCAATACAAACTGCAACAAAAAAAGGCAGCCGAAGCCGCCTTTTCAAAACATGTTTTAGTTGTTTTACTTCTTAATTGCTGCAATGCCGGGCAGTTCCTTGCCTTCGATGGCTTCGAGCAGGGCACCGCCGCCGGTCGAGACGTAGCTCACGCGGTCGGCCAGGCCGAACTTGTTGATGCACGCCACGCTGTCGCCGCCGCCGATGAGCGAATAGGCACCGTTTTGCTCGGTGGCCTCCACGATGGCTTCGGCGATGGCCTTCGAGCCTTCGGCGAACTTGTCGAACTCAAACACGCCACAGGGACCGTTCCAGAGGATGGTCTTCGACTGCTTGAGGATGCCGGCGTAGAACTTGCGGCTCTCGGGACCGCAGTCCATGCCTTCCCAGCCGTCGGGCACGTTCATCGGGTCGACGACCATGGTGTTGGCGTCGTTCGAGAACTTGTCGCCTGCCACCACGTCGAACGAGAGGTAGAGATTGACGCCCTTCTGCTTGGCTTTCTCGATGATGTCCAAGGCGAGGTCGAGTTTGTCCTCTTCGCAGATGGAGTTGCCGATCTTGCCGCCTAAGGCGCGTTTGAAGGTGTAGGTCATACCGCCGCAGAGGATGAGGTTATCGACCTTGGTGAGCAGGTTCTCGATGATTTCGATTTTGGTGGAGACCTTCGAGCCGCCCATGATGGCGGTGAAGGGGCGTTGGATGTCGTTCATCACCTTGTTGACGGCGGCCACTTCCTTGCCCATCAGGTAGCCGAACATCTTGTGGTCGGCGTCGAAGTAGTCGGCAATCAAGGCCGTGGAGGCATGGGCGCGGTGGGCAGTGCCGAAGGCGTCGTTGATGTAGTATTCGCCGTAGCTTGCGAGGGTCTTGGTGAACTCCTTTTGCGAAGCTTTGATGGCCTTCTTGGCTTCGTCGTAGCCTTCCTCGCCCTTCTCGATGCCACGCGGCTTGCCTTCCTCTTCGGCATAGAAGCGGAGGTTTTCGAGTACCAAAACCTCACCTGGTTTCAAGGCGGCCACTTGGTCGGCGGCTTTCATGCAGTCGTCGGCAAATTGCACGGGACGGCCTAACAGCTCTTCCAAGTGCTTGATAATCGGCTTGATGGAGAACTTCGGGTCGGGGTTCTTTTTTGGTCTGCCGAGGTGCGACATCAGCACGACCATGCCTTTGCCGTTGAGCACCTTATTGATGGTGGGCAGTGCAGCTCTCATGCGGGTGTCGTCGGTGATGTTAAAGTTGTCGTCCAACGGGACGTTGAAGTCGACGCGGATCACCACGCGCTTGTTGTTGAAGTTGATTTGATCAATGTTTACCATGGTATTAGTTTATTTAAGATTTAAAGATTTAAGATTCAAAGATTTCAAATTTTGGCTGTTAGCTTTTAGCAGTTAGCCATTTGCAAGTGTGCCAGTGGCTAACTGCTAATGGCTAATAGCTAACAGCCATTTTTAAAAATATGTTTTTCAGGCACTACCATATTGATTGCTTGCTGCAGCATCTCAAAGTCGAAGGGCGAGTTGGTGAGGGTTTCGCCTTCGGTCTCAAGGTTGATGGAGTGGGCAGGGATGGAAGTGATTCTGATTTTCCGGCCCTGGAAAGTGCTGACTTCTTTCAATTTTTTGATAAAAGAGCCGTCGTAGATTTTGCTGATGTTGGCGGCGAATTTGGGCAGGCCGACCTTGCGGATGACGGTGATGTCGAACAGGCCATCATTGGGGATGGCATTGGGCATCATCATCATGCCGCCGCCGTTGTAGCGGCAGTTGCCCACCGAGAGGCTGAGTACTTCGTCGTCGAAAACCATTTGGTCGTCAACTTCGAGTTGGACGTGTACGCAGTCGAATGTGAAAAGGCATTTTGCAACGCTCATCATATAACGCGCCGCACCGCCTTTGCCTTGCTGTTTCATGGCATTGGTCGACTGGCACACGACCTCGTCCAAGCCCGTGCCGGCGGCGTTAAGGAAATAGCGCACCCGAGGGTCGCCGTGGTTATAGTAAGTCACCTTCCCGATGTCGTGCTTGAAAAGACGACCCGCTTTTATGATGTTTGCATTTTCCTGATAGTCAATACAAAAGCCGAAAGTGCGTCGCCAATCGTTGCCGGTGCCCATCGGCATCACGGCCATGGTGATGTCGGTGGTCGGTACCACGTCTTGCGTGAAAATGCCGTTAATTACTTCATTGTTAGTGCCGTCACCCCCTACTGCGATAAACTTACGATAGCCGTTTTCAACAATGGCTTTTCTGACAATCTCAATGGCATGTTGCGGATATTCTGTCAATATGTCGTCAAACTCAATTCCCTCATTGATAAGGATTTGTTTTATCTGAGGCCAGTCTTTCCCCGCCTTCCCGATAGAAGCCATCGGGTTGACGACGACCAACCATTTGCTGTTTTCTTCGTTCATTAGCGGTTGAAATTTGGGTCAAAGATAGGGAATATTATGATTGATAAGCGCGAAAAGCCACAAAGTTTCGTTTTTTTTCGTGCTTTTAGTGATAAAAAAACGAAAAAACTAAAACAATAGTTATATATTCAAAAATATCTGTATCTTTGCGGCATCAATACTGTTTGCCATGAAATCAGGAATATATGTTTTAGTCTGTTTGTCATTAAGTTGCCTATTGTTTTCCTGCAAGTCGCAACCACCTGCGAAGCCTTCGTATCTGGGTTATTACACCGAGGATCAGGTGCGCGAGATGCGTGAAAAAGGAAGAGCCGAGGCAAAGGCGTACTTTGAGGAATTGGAAAAAATGCCCACTGATTCCGTAAAGACGCTCATTTTGAATTGGACCCATTTGGATTCCCTACCCGACCTCTCCCGATATAATAAGGTGTGGATGATCAGCTTTTCAGGCAACGAGACGCCGAGGGTGGACAAGTCGCTGTTTTCGTCCGACAGCCTGACCCAAGTCAGCCTCGACCGCTGCGGCATCCGCGAAATCGAATTCCCCGAAGGCAACCACATAGAGCGCATTAATTTGACAAACAACGAGTTGACTCGAATTCCGAAAAGCATCCGCCGTTGCAAGCACTTGAAGTCGCTCAACCTCGAAGGCAACCAAATCCGCCACATCCCAAGATGGATTATGCAACTCGACAGCTTGGAGGAAATCACGCTGAATTTCAATCGGTTGAAACTCAATCGGGCGGACATACGACACCTTTCGAAGGCAAAGCAAATCATCATCGCGGGCAACGGCATCGAGAGTTTGCCAAAGAACATCGGGCGGCTGCGTTGCGAAAGCATGAACTTGGCCAAGAACAGGTTGCGCGCGCTTCCCAAGTCGTTCAGCCGCTTGAAACAGGTCAAGAGCTTGGTTTTCTACGAGAACGAGTTTGAGGAAATCCCCGAAGTCATCGCGGGTTTCGACAACCTGAAGCATCTTGACTTCTACAAGAACCGACTGACCGAAATCCCAGATTTTGTTGGCGACTTGGACGGCTTGGAGCAACTTTTCCTTTCGTTCAACAAAATAGAGAAGATTCCCGACACGCTAAGGAACCTGAAGCGGCTGAAATATTTCTATATCCACCACAACGAGCTGCATTTCCTGCCCGAATGGATTGCGGAAATGGACTCGATAGAACGCTTCGGCGTGGGCTTCAACCATCTGCTGGACTTGCCCGATTTGTCGAAAATGAAGTCGCTCAAGGATTTCGATTTCGAGCACAACCTGCTGGAACGCTTCCCGATGGAGCTGCTCGAAAAGCCTGACATGGAGATGATTAATGCACGCAACAACGACTTCAATCTCTCTGACGAAGAAAAAATGCAGCTCATCAAAGCGAGTAAAACAATTAATTTAATCTATTGAAAACCAAATAATCACAGTTTTTTCATCGAAAAACACAATAAAACAATTATTTTTTTAGTTATACATTCAAAACAATCTGTATATTTGCAGCGTTATAACATCAAAAAACGGAGGAAAAATGGCAAGAAAGAAAGAAAACCAGAACTCTAACACAGTAGTAATGAGAGAGTTGACAAAAGCAGAAGAACAAGTGATGCAAGTCATCTGGAGCGTCGGGCAGGGCTTCGCCAACGAAATCATGGCGGCCTTCCCCGAGCCCAAGCCGGCCTACAATACCGTGCTGACCATCATCCACATCCTCGAAAAGAAGGGCTTCGTGAAGCACGAGACCTTCTGCCGCGCCCATCGCTACATGCCCGCCATCAGCCGCGAGGAATACTCGCAACGCTACTTGGGCAGCGTGGTGGAACGCTACTTCAACAACTCCTACCTCGACCTCGTTTCGGCCTTCGCCAAAAAGGAGAACTTCAGCGTCGAAGAGCTTGAGGAGATGAAGAAAGCCATCGACGAGGCCATCGCCTCAGAAAGGAAATAAGCCATGAACGCCCACGAATTGATCATCGGTCACCTGTTGCCCATCGCTGCCACCGTTGCGGTGCTTTGGTTGGTCTATCGTTTGTTATTTAGCAACAGCAACCGATTGTATTTCAACCGTTTCTTCCTGCTTTCGAGCCTGTTGTTGGCTTTGGCCATGCCTTTGCTTGGCCTCCTTTCGGGAATGGAAGTGCCGCAGATGGCGACCTTGAAGCAAAACATTTTCAGCGGAATCATGCTGAGCGAAGTCATCGTTACGCCCGACGGTCAGCCCGTCCTGCCCGAAGTGACCGTGACGACCGGCGCTGCACCGTCGCGTTTCAGCCTTTGGCAGATTCTTGGCGGTCTATATTTAATAGGTGTCGGCGTGATGACGCTGCTGTTCCTCTTCAAGATGGCGAAGCTTGTCGTGCTGGTTGCCCGCTCACCCAAGGAGAAGCGCGAGGGCTACACGGCGGTGTTCACGGGCAGGGAGCAAGGCTCGTTCTCGTTCCTTCGCTATGCCTTTTTCCCGAATGAGAGCGTGTCGCCCGACATCGTGAGGCACGAGGCGAGCCACATCCGTCACCACCATTCGGCCGACATCCTTTTTGTGGAACTGATGAAGGTTTTGCAATGGTTCAATCCGTTCATCTATCTGTACAAGAAGGAGTTGCAAAGCCTTCACGAATACCAGGCCGACCGCGACGTGGTGGCCACTGGCGTTGACAAAAGAAACTATATGATGCTGATTTTGCAGCAGTGCACGGCTGTCGATTTCAGCGGAATTGGTAATAACTTCAGTTTAATCCTAACTAAAAAAAGAATCAAGATGATTACAAAGAATGAAAAGGCCAAGGGTCTCTGGTGGAGGCTCTTGGCCACATTGCCGGTGTTGGCTATCCTATTGATTGCCAACACGAAAGTGACGGCACAAGAACAAAAAGCCGTTGACAAACCCATCACAGTAGAAATGGGCCGATTCGAAATCTTCGATGACGATGGTGCCCCGATTCGATTGACTGACACCACCATCTACGCCGAAGATGGTAGTTACATCAAGATGGAAAGCTCGGATGGTTTCGACCCAATGACAGGTGAGCCACGCAAAAAACTAACCGTTACTTCATTCGGTGCTGACGGCAAACCAGCAAACAATTTCTTCATCACCGAAGAAGAAAAACACGGCGACACGACGAGGTACAGCATTGAACCGTTCACCATTTCAGGAAGCCTTTTCGAAACGCTGTTGGACGTTGCCACATCTGAAGAAGAAAAGAAGTTCCAAACCATCAAAGAAGACGTTTATCAAACGCTGAAAAACAAATCTGTTGGCGACAGCATCTTCCAAATCGTTGAAGAGATGCCCGAGTTTCCTGGTGGCTTCGATGCTATGACAGGATTTGTCGCAAGCAACATCAAATACCCACAAGATGCCATCGACGAAGGCAAGGAAGGCCGAGTTTTCGTGTCCTTTGTTGTGGAAAAGGATGGTTGGGTTTCCAATGTCAAAGTACTAAAAGGTGTTTGCGAAAGCATTGACGAAGAAGCCGCTCGTGTGGTTCGTGGCATGCCGAGATGGAAACCGGGAAAGAAAGACGGCAAGCCTGCCCGTGTATCTTTCCAGATGCCGATCTCATTCAAACTCGATCAAATGAATAATGAACACAAAACCATAGTGAGAACGGTTATTGCGGAAGATGAATCGGGGGAACATTCAACCAAGTCTTCTACGGCAACCTATCCTGACAATCCGATAGAAGGCAAGCCCGACGAAAACGGTGTCTATCAAATGGTTGATGAAATGCCTAAGTTCCCTGGCGGCGAACAAAAGCTGATGGAATACATTGCCAAAAACATCACCTATCCGCAAGAGGCAAGGGACAAAGGTATTGAAGGCCGCGTGTTCATCGGCATGGTGATCGAGAAAGACGGTAGTGTTTCCAACGTGAAGGTGCTGCGCGGCATTGGCGGCGGCTGCGACGAAGAGGCTGTCCGCGTCATCAAGGCGTTGCCGAAATGGACACCCGGCAAGATGAAAGGCGAACCCGTTCCGGTGAGTTACCAGATTCCCATCAACTTCAAGCTGGCAGAACAGCAGCCTAAGAAGAATTAATGAGTTTGTAGGGCTGTCGTATTATGGCAGCCGCATGACGGGCAAAACCTTGTGCGGCTGCCATGATTCGTGTCTGGCAGGCTTCGCATCACACTGCGGACGTGTTGTGTGAAACCCCATCACCTCAGACGCGGTTTTTACGGGAATTTGGCGCTTTTTAACACACCAAAGGGAAATTATTGTAATTTTGTGACCTGTTTAAACGGATTTATGCAATTTAAGCAAGTCATCGGACAAACTCACCTCAAGCAACGTCTCATCGCGAGCGTGAAGGAGAACCACGTCTCTCATGCGCAACTGTTTTTGGGGCCTGCGGGAAGCGGGAAGCTGCCCTTGGCCTTGGCCTACGCGCAGTATATCCTCTGCCCGAACCGAACCGAGACCGACAGTTGCGGCGCATGCCCTACCTGCCAGAAAATGCAGAAATTAGTGCACCCAGACCTGCATTTCGTCGTGCCCACGGCCACTACGAAAAAAATCAAAAGCAACCCCGAGTCGGACTTGTTCATGGAGGAATGGCGTGAGTATGTCATTCAAAACCAGGGATATGTCGATACTTCGAGTTGGTACAGTTTCCTTGATGTGGAGAACAAGCAGGGCTATATGTCGGTGCGCGACGCGGCCTCGCTGCTGCGCAAGTTGAACATGAAGTCCTACGAAGGCGAATACAAAATCGCCATCATCTGGATGGCGGAGAAGATGCGCACCGACACGGCCAACAAGCTTCTGAAACTCCTCGAGGAGCCGCCCGAGAAGACCGTCTTCCTGCTCATCGCTGAAGACGCAGAGGAATTGTTGGCTACCATCAAGTCGCGGACGGCCTTGGTGAAAGTTCCGGCGATAGACTTGACCGACATCGAGACAGCCCTGCAAACACGCCTTGGCTGCAACGCGCAACAAGCCCACGACGCGGCCCTGATTTCGGAAGGCAACTGGCTGAATGCCTGCCATTTCGTGAAAGAATCGGAGGATAGGAAGTTCTTCTTCACCACCTTCCAGCAATGGATGCGCCTCTGCTTCCGAGCCGCCTATCCCGAACTGATTGACTTCTCAGCCAACATCAAGACCCTTGGGCGCGAAAAACAGAAGGAGCTGTTGGACTACGGCTTGCGCATTGTCCGTAACTCATTGTTGTTCAACAACAACCTTGCGGAAATCGTCATGCTTCCTGACGACGAGAAGACCTTCAACTCGAAGTTTGCGCCCTTCGTCAATCCTGCCAATTTGGCACAAATCGCCGAGCTTTTCGAGGAGGCCATCCGCCACATCGAGCGCAACGGCAACGCGCAAATCGTCTTCACCGACGTGGGTTTCAAGATGGTGGCATTGCTGAAAAAGAAATGAAGAAAAATCGTATTTTTGCGCATTAAAAATCTCAACCTATGATTCGTTCCATGACTGGCTACGGCATAGCCGAGCAAACCTATAACTCAAAGAAGATTGTCGTTGAAGTCAAGACGTTGAACAGCAAGCAGTTGGATTTGCAAGTGAAGTTGCCCAACGAACTGCGTTCAGCCGAATTGGACTACAGGAACCAAATCGGGAACAAGCTGCAACGCGGCAAAATCGACGCGACAATCACCATCACCGACACCGATTTGGCGCAGACTTACCATATCGACCAAGACATTGTGAAAGCCTACAAGTCGCAAATCGAGGCGATTTCCGGGCAACTTGGCATTGCGCCCGCCGTTGACGAGGCCAACATCTTGTTCCGAATGCCTGGCATTTTCAATGTCCCAGTGGAAAACTACGATGAGGCTTTTGTGGCCAAAGTCGGCGAAACCCTCGACCAAGCACTTGATATGGTGGACGGCTTCCGCATCCAGGAAGGCCAAACTTTGAAAAAAGATTTGCTGCATCGTGTCGAGCTGATTCTCAACTTGTTGGAACAAGTGGAACCTTACGAAAAAAGCCGCCACGAGGTCATCAAGCAACGCTTGACGAAAAACCTCGCCGAACTGGCCACGGCAGGACAATACGACGAAAACCGTTTCGAGCAGGAACTGATTTATTATCTTGAAAAATTGGACATTACGGAGGAAAAAGTCCGCCTGCGCCAGCATTGCAACTACTTCAACGAGAGCTGCGACGACGACCAAGCGGGCAAGAAACTCGGTTTCATAGCGCAGGAGATGGGCCGCGAAATCAACACCTTAGGCTCGAAGGCCAACGAGGTGAACATCCAGAAACTGGTCGTGCAGATGAAGGATGAATTGGAAAAAATCAAGGAACAGGTTTGTAATATTTTGTAACCGCCGTAGAGACGCAAGCATTGCGTCTCTACAAAAACGATGAATCATTTGAGACGCAAGCATTGCGTCTCTACAAAAAAACGACGATGAACAAGGGTAAACTTTTAATTTTCAGCGCTCCGTCAGGTTCGGGCAAGACCACATTGCTGAACCACGTCATGGCCAACATTCCCGAAATGGCCTTCTCGGTTTCGGCCACCACACGTCCGCCGCGCGGCGAGGAAGTGAACGGTCGCGAGTATTATTTCCTCACGATGGACGAGTTCAGGCAGCGCGTCGAGAACGGCGAGTTCCTCGAATGGGAGGAGGTCTATCCGGGCCGGTGCTACGGCACCTTGCTTTCCGTCGTCGAGCAGATGCAGGAAGAAGGCAAGCACGTGGCCTTCGACGTGGATGTCTGCGGCGGCGTGAACGTCAAGAAGCACTATGGCGACAGTGCGCTTTCCATCTTCATTCAGGCTCCTTCGGTCGAAGTGCTGAGGGAAAGGCTGCTCAAACGCGCCACCGATTCTTTGGAGGAGATTGAAAACCGCATCGCCAAGGCCGAATGGGAGATGGAATTTGCCCAAGGCAAGTTCGACTGCACCATCATCAACGATGACCTTGAGACCGCCAAGCGCGAAATCCTCGAAGTGGTCGCCAACTTCCTCAACGACAACCCCATGCAGGTCGCTGAGCCTGTCGAAGCGCCCGTAGTCCCGCAGTCATGAAAAAAGTGGGCATCTATTCCGGCTCCTTCAACCCCATCCACCACGGCCATGTGATGTTGGCCAACTATTTGGTCGAGTTCTCCGACTTGGACGAATTGTGGTTTGTGGTGTCGCCGCAAAACCCGCTGAAGCAAAAGTCTGAACTATTGGACGACCAAGAGCGCCTGAAGATGGTGCAATTGGCTGTTGGCGACGACCCGCGTTTCCGCGTGAGCGATGTGGAAATGCACCTGCCGAGGCCTTCCTACACCATTAATACTTTGACCGCGCTTTCAGAGCAACATCTTGATTGTCAGTTTGTTTTCATCTGCGGCATGGACAGCCTGCAAAACTTCAAGAACTGGCGCGAATACCAAAGAATCCTTGATAATTACCAGCTTTTGGTCTTTCCCCGCGAGGGTTATGACGGCGGCGACCTTATTAATTATCCCTCTGTCACCATCTTGAAAACCCCGATTTTGGAGATTTCGTCGACGTTCATTCGCCAGTGCATCAGCGAGGGCCGCGACGTGCGGCACTTCATGCCTGAGAAGGCTTTCCTTTACATGAAACAATATCGGTTTTACGAACGACCGTAGGGGCGTCACACTGTGGCAGCCGAATTATTCAAAAATCGAGATTGAACGACAAATAGAACCTCGGCGTGTCGCTGATATGTCCGTCTTCGATGCCCCAAGCCACGTCGCCTCGGATGAAATAGCCGAGCAAGGAAGTGCGCAGGCCCACGCCGATGCCGCCCACCCAAGGGTTTTTCATCTCCGTCACGCTGATGTCAAGGTTGCCGTCGTGGATGTGCGAAGTATAGAGCGAGTTGCTTGGGTCATAGGGATTCCAGCCCGTCCAAGCAGTACCGAAGTCGCCGAAAGCCACAATCTGGAAGTCGCGGATGAACTTGTAGTTGATGGGTCGGTTGCTGAAATAGCTGAACAAGGGGAAACGCAGCTCGCTGTTCAGGACGACGAAGTTGTTGCCGTTGCGGATGTTCTGCTTGAAGCCGCGCATATTGGTGGCAAGGGTTTGGTAGGCGTAGCTCTGCCCATAGTCGATGGGGGTGCCTTGGTCGAAGGAGGCGAACATCCAGTTGTCCACGCCACCCATGTAGTAGATGAGCTTGTTTTGGCCGAACGAGGTGCTTCCTGCAATGCGGTTGGCCCAGATGAAGTTGCGGCTGATGCGCGTGTAGTGGCGGAAGTCGAAGCCGATGACAGCCATATTCGCCGTGTTTTTGGCGATTTTTTGGTAATACTCGGCAAAGATTTTCCCTCGCGCTCCCACGCGCAGGTTGGTTCCTATTTTCTTCGAGTTGTCATAGACGAGTTCGCCTCGCAGGCCACCCCAGTTTTCGTAAGAGTCGCCATCGGCCAAGCTGTAGTCGTCGATGGAAAGGCTAACCTTGTGGTCGAGACGGTAAATAGCTGTGCCTCGCAAACTTAGGATTTCACTGAAAGGATAGCTCAAGATGTAGAACGCCTCGTTGGTGAAGGTTCGGTAATAGTAGCGCGAGGCATTGTCGGTGACGTAGCGGTGCAACGTTATCGACTTGTCCAAACGTTTGCTGAAGTCGCTGAAACGCAGCACATATTCGTTGTTCACGAGGGTGGTGTTGAGCTTCACGCCGATTTCGATGCGGTAGTCCTCCATGAGGTCTTTCATCTTGGTGCCAAGGAAGACGTTGAAGCCTGAGTTGAGGTAGATTGGCGATGTGCCGCCGCTGAAGGGCTGGTAGCTGTAGTTCATGCTCGAGAAGTCGATTTGGCTCATGAGCTGGTCGGCGAAAAGCTCCACGTAATAGTTGTTCGGGCGTTGGATGGTGTCTTTTTTTCTCGGTTTGGGTGTCGCTTCGGGGACGGGTTGCGCCACAAATTGGGTGGAGTCGACCCCAAACTGGCTGCTAATCTGCTTCTTGCGCCGAGCATAACGGTAGCTGGACGAGAAACGATGTTTCGAGACGGGTTCCGCAACCGAGTCTTTTTCCTTCTGTATCAGCTCGGTAAGGAGTCGTTTTTGAGCGTAAGGGTTGATTTGGCTGAGTTTTTCCTCTCTACCGCGCAGGATGGGCGACATGAAGAATCTTTCGCCTTTTTGGTCGGCCATCAGCAGGGCGGCTTTGTGGTCGCGGGGCTGGTAGCTATAGTCGATAATGTTGGCGGAATAGTCCGTAAGTTGCTCTTTCTTACCGAAATAGCGGTAATGCACAATCGTATCGATGTGGCTGATGGCACTGTCGAAGCGGATTTGGTAGAGGTTGTAGTAGCCGCTCGTGTCGTTCAGGTAGAGCAGGCTGCCATCGCGCAACGGCTCAGGCTGGATATTGTTCGAGAAGCGTTGCCGGGTCAGGTTGCGGAGCAGCGCACCTTTATTAATATAGTCGTAGGAATAAAGGTCGAATTGCTTGTTCTGGAAACTGATTTCCGCATCGGTTTTCAGCGTGTCGTTGTCGCGGTTCGAGCTGAACACGATTTGGCGGTCGTCGAAGGTGAAGACGGGGTTCAGGTCGGTGTGCCAGTCGTTTGTGACTTGCTCCAATGTGTTGGAAAACAGGTTGTAAACGTAAATATCGGGCTTGCCCATGCGCGTGCCAGCCAAAACGATCTTACGGCTCTTGTGAGCGTATGAGAACGAGCTGACTTTTTGGAAATCAAAGAGATAGGTACTGGCTTTCTTGCCGCTGTTGATGTCAAGGTTATAGAGTTGTATTTTGCCTTCTTCCTCAAGGATGAACGACAAAATCTCGCCGTTGGGATGCCAGGCCAACAGTGGAAACGAGGTGTCGATGTTCTCATCGGAGCGGTAGCCTGCGCTGAAAAGTTGCCGCCGCTTTCCCGTTTGCAAGTCCTCTAACCAGAGGCGGATTTTGCCCTCGTCGTTGCTGACGTAGGCGATGTGCCTGCCGTTCGGGCTGATGCTCAGCTGCGTGAAAGTGCGATACTTCCTGTATTTCAGCGGCATGACATCTTTCGGCTGGTTTGTCATAAGTGTCTCAAAACGAGTCTTGTAGAAAGCATACCACTCATCAAGCAACTTGTTGTATTCCTTGCCTGTCACATAAAGCAGGGCCTTGCGGACGTTTCTGCTGTTTTCGGCCAAACTGAGGATGTCGTTGAACGACTTGCTCCCATATTTCTCGTCAATGAAATTCCAGAACGAATAGCCCGCAACCTGGGCATCATCGGCTTGCAAGTGGTTGATTTTTTTGTAGTTGCCAGACATGATACCACGTTGCAGCCGGGCTTCCTTGTGGCTGTCCCAGTTGCCGGCAATGTAGGCCACGAGACCGTCGCGAAACCACAGTGGGATGTCGTAGCGGAAAGAGCTGCGGATTTGCGACCCAATCGAGATGCCGTTCATCACTTGGCTGAACAGCAGGCTCGTGATGCCCTCGCGGATTTGCGCCTCGAAGTGGGTGTAGTCGCCGTCGAAATAAAGGATGACTTTCGAGCCGATGATCTTGGTGATGCCGCCCGTATTGCCGTTTTCCTCCTCCTCAAGGTTGATGTTGCTTTGCTTGAAGTCGGCCTTGCTGTTGAAGACGATGAACTGGATTTTCTTCCCGAAGCGGCTGTTGATCCTTGCTTCAAGCCTTGGAATCTGGTCTTTGGCGTAGGCCTGCGCATATTTCGCAAGGTCGTTGCCGCCTTGGTAGAAATACACGTCGAAGTTGTCGTTCATGTAATACGACCAGTGGAAGTCGCCATACTGAACGCGATTCTTACCGAAAGGCATGTTCATTCCGTTGTAGAACTGGGCATGGGCCGTCGAAGCCAAGACAAAAAGCAGGGCTAACAGGAACAAGTATGTTTTTCTTGATGGCATCAACTTTGTTTTGGGCGACAAAAATAGGGATTTTTTTGGGGTTTTTGTAATTATGTGTAATTTTGCAACATGAATACTTCATCCATCATCATCAGCCTCCTCTTCGTCGTCTGCCTCACCGTTCCGGCGGGGACGCACTCGTTGGGCTTGCTCAAGGCCGACGACAAACCTTCACAGAAGTGGTTCATCCCGCTGTTTTTCGGTATGTACCAAGGGGTTTTCGCCACATTAGGTAACGTTTTGGGAAAACTTTTCGCGCATCTGATCACTTATATTGCGGAATATATGGTTTTTGCCATGATGCTTGTCGTGGCCGTCAAGATGTTCGTGGAATCGATGCGGATCCTCAAAGGCAAGATGATGTATACGGTCAGCAACGACACAGAGCTCGCGTTGCTCGCTTTTATGTCGGCCACGAACACATTGCTTATGTCGCTGATGGGGCCTTACTTCATGCCGTTTGGTAGGAGTTGGTTCGTGCTGGCGGTTGCCGTGGCAGGCTTTTTGTGGTCGTTTTTTGCGATTCGGATTCCGTTTGAGCCAAAAATCATCAAAAAGGTGAGCTTCGTCGAGTTCTCGGCATCGGTGTTTATGGTGGTTATCGCTGTTTTGCATTTGTTCACTGATTTGATTTAGGATTCAAAATTCAAAATTTAAAATTATGGATTCGCTCCTCGTCGCTTTGCGCCTTCCCCCTTTTAAGGGGGTGTCCGATAGGGCGGGGGATTCAAAAACATACTCCATGAAAAAGCACTTGTTTCTTCTACTTGCTCTTTCGCTCGCCGTTTTAGCCAAGGCGCAAGCCCCATCCAATTACTACAACTCCGCCAACGGATTGACAGGCAACCAGTTGAAGGTAGCACTTCACAACATCATCAAAGGCCACACCTCGATTTCGTATGCCCAATTGTGGAACGCCTTCTGGAGCACCGACGACAAAGGCAACGGCGTGGTGTGGGACATGTATTCCGACGGCGCCAACTACACCTATTACCTCGGTCAGGACCAATGCGGCAACTACAGCGGTGAAGGCGACTGCTACAACCGCGAGCACTCGTGGCCGCAAAGCTGGTTCAACGACCAGACCACGCCCCGCACCGACCTGCACCACATCTTCCCCACGGACGGTTACGTGAACGGTCGCCGCAGCAACTATGCCTTTGGCGAAGTGCGCAATGCCTCGTGGACTTCGCAAAACGGCTCGAAATTAGGTACTTGCAAGACCACTGGCTTCAGCGGAACCGTGTTTGAGCCCATCGACGAATACAAGGGCGACTTCGCCCGCGCCATCATGTACATGAGCGTGCGCTATTACAGCGAGGACGGCAGTTGGGGTTCGAGCGACATGACCACGAAGGCTGAAATCAAGCCGTGGGCCATCGACATGATGCTGCGTTGGAACGATCTTGACCCCGTGAGCCAAAAAGAAATCGACCGCAACAACGTCATCTACAGCGACTACCAGCACAACCGTAACCCTTTTGTCGACCATCCTGAATATGCCCGCATGATTTGGGATCCCTCATGGAGCCTTGTTGAAGAAATGTCGGCAAGTGTATGTCTTTTCCCCAATCCCGTCGAGCCAGGGCATGTCCTGCACGTGAGTGGCAACTGCAATGGTTTCGATGCCGTTGTCATTTGCGATTTGAGCGGTCGCACGCTGATGAAAGCTACTGGAAATCAGGTTGGTGAATTAGCTGTTACTTTGCCTGAAAACATTGCTAAGGGATGCTACATCGTAAAAATGATGTGGGGCAATGCAATTGTGAAACATGAGAAATTATTGGTGAAATGAAACCGAATTGTCGGCTTTGTAGGGCTGTCACACAGTGGCAGCCGCTGCAATGACAGTTCGGCTGTCGTATTACGGCAGCCCTACATCATCTTCTTATGCCTGAAATAGATATAGAACACCACGGCCACCACCACCATGAATCCCATGATGCCCCAGAAAGCCCAAGCCCTATCCTGGAACGGCAGCCCGACGTTCATGCCGTAAAGCCCCGTGATGAATGTCAGAGGCAGGATAATGGTGGACACCAAGGTCAGGATCTTCATCGTTTCGTTGGTCTTGTTGGTCTGCATCGAGTCGAAGGTTTGCGAGAGGCCCTCGATCAATTCTTCGTAGTCCTCGGTCATGTCCCACACCTTTTGCAGGTAGTCGAGGATGTTGCCCCAGTAGTCTTCCATGTACTCCACGTCGTCGGTGAAACCGGTCACCTTGCCGGTCTCGAAGAGGTGGAAGAGCCTCAGCTGCGGCTTGAAGATGGTGTTGATGAGGATGAGGTTCTTGCGCGTCACGCTGATGCGCTCGATAATCTTCACCTGCTTCTCTTGCAGCAGCTCGCGATTGATTAATTCAACGTCCAAGCCCACCTTGCGCAGCAGATACACCGACTCGGTCATCAGTTTCTCGAGGATGCGGTAAAGCAGCAGGTCGGAGGTCTTGATGTTGAGGTCTTCTTCGTTTTGGATGCGTTCCTCGTATTCCTCGAAGAGTTGCGACACGCCCCAAGGGTTCTTCTCGATGGAGATGATGTAGTCCTTGCCCCAGAAGATCTTCACTTCCTTGATTTTCACGAACTTGTTTTGGCGGTCGAAGTTGGGGAAATGCAGGATGAGGAAATAGTAATCGTCGTAAATGTCGATTTTCGGGCGTTGGTTCACCGACTTGCAGTCCTCGATGTCCAAGGGGTGGAAATGGAAACGGTCTTTCAGGAATTCAAAGTCCTCTTCGGTTGGGTTGTTGAGATGACGCCATGTCAAGTTCCCGATTTTCAGGCTGTTAATCATAATGCCTTTCCCCCTTTCTTTAAAAGTGAATACTACGGTTGCATCAGTGCGAAAGCTGTCGTTGCGAGCGACGGCGTGGCAAATTTGCGCCGCGAAAATACGGTTTTTTTCAACCCATTCCAAATAATAACACTATTTTTGCGTTCATAATCCAAATCTTTGGTACCATGCAACTTCTTATTGTCAACACCTCAAACAATCCCTTGCCTGCCTACGAAACGAAGTCGTCGGCTGGCATGGACCTCCGCGCCTACCTGCCTGACGGTTCCATCACGCTTGAGCCTATGCAGCGAGGTCTCGTACCGACAGGACTATACATGGAAATCCCCGAAGGCTACGAAGGGCAGGTGCGCCCGCGCAGCGGCTTGGCCCTCAAGAGCGGCATCACCGTCCTCAACTCGCCCGGCACCATCGATGCCGACTATCGCGGGCAAGTGTGCGTCATCCTAATCAACCTCTCCGACAAACCCTTCACCATCAACAGCGGCGACCGCATCGCGCAACTCATCATCGCCCGCTGCGAACAGGTGGAACCCGTGCAAGTGGAAACGCTTTCAGAGACCGAAAGGGGAGCGGGAGGATTTGGTCATACGGGAAAACACTAAGTGATTATTGTGGAACACGGATGACACGGATTGAACGGATCATCTTTTTGCGGCTTGCCGCAAAACTCAACGAGAATCCGAGAGCGACACGAAAAGGAATCCAAATGGAGACCCGAAATGCATCAGTATAATCCGATCGACCCGTGTTCGAAAGAATGAAAAACAGATCATTATGAAATACAGACTTTTATTATTCGTGTTACTGGGCTTCACTTTGAGCAGTTTTGCCCAGACGATGGAATCGGAATTCGCCGGCAAGCCCGACAAGCGCAAGAACGCCACCTATTTCTCCAACGGCCTGCAAAGCAAGTACCGCGACGACACCGAGGGTGCCATCCGCAACTTCGAGCAAGCCTTGCGCTACATGCCCGACGATGCCGCCTCTATGTTCGAGCTGAGCGAGCAGTATTATAATACCGGTCGCCTCGAAGACGCTTTCAAGATGATTGAAAACGCCACAATGCTCGACCCCGAGAACAAGTGGTACCAGTTGCGTTTGGGTCAGTTTTACCGCAATTTGGAGCAATACAATGACTATATCCAGCTTTATGAAATGCTCACCGCCAAGCATCCCGACGACCCTGACATGCTCAGCGAACTCATTGACGCTTACTTGATTACGGAGCAATACGACAAGGCTCTGGCCAAGATGGACGTGCTGGAAGAGCAAGTCGGGAAAAACGACTTCATCACCGAGCAACGGCTGAGCCTCATGAAACAAAAAGGCGACACAAAAAAACTAGTCGCAGAACTTGAGAAACTCATCAAGGAAAATCCCGAAACCCCACGCTATTATTCCATGCTCGCTCAGGTATATGCTGAAAACGGCAAGGAAAAAGAAGCCTTGAAAATGTACGAGAAAATCAAGGAAATCAACCCCGATGATCCATATATCAACGTCTCGCTGTTAGAGTTTTACGAGAAAAACGGCGACATGGACAAGGCGTTTGACGCGCTGCTGGCCGTCATCCGCAACAAAAACCTCGACCTCACCACCAAGACCAACATTTATGACTATTGGATGCAAAAAAACCAAGGCTCGCCCAAGATGAACGAACAAGCCTTGCAATGCGGCTTGGCCTTCAGCGAGACCCACCCCGACAACAAAATCGGCTACCTTATTCTTGGCTCCTATTACATCGTCACCGAAAACGCAGCCCTGGCACGCACCTATTACAAAAAGACGCTCGCCATCGACAGCACCGACTTCTTTGGATGGCAAAACCTCATCATCAGCGAGTCAAGGCTGAACGAAAACGAGAATGTTCGCCAACACGCCATCAAGGCTTTGAAATACTACCCGATGCAGCCCGTTTTCTATTGGTATGCGGGCGTGGCGAGTGCCGTCCTGAAAATCAACGACGAGGCCATCAATTATTTGGAAAAAGGCCGCCGCTATACCACCGACAAGATTCAGTTATCCAACTTCGACGCTTTCCTTGGCGACCTCTACCACGAGCAAGGCGACGAGGAGAAAGCCTTCGATGCCTACGAGCGCACCTTGCGCAACGACCCCGACAATGTGTTGGTTCTCAACAACTACGCCTATTATCTCGCCGTGAAAGGCCAAGACTTGGACAAGGCCTTGGAAATGTCAACCAAAGCCATCGCCGCCGAACCCGACAACCCGACCTATCTCGACACCCACGCTTGGGTACTCTATATGAAAGGCGACTACAGGGAAGCTGAAAAGCACATGAAAAAAGCCCTGAAACTGCTGAAAGAGCCTGACGAGACCTACACGAAGCATTATGAGGCGATTATGGATAAACTGAAGAAATGATGAGAAACCGACTTTTCATCGTGTTGTTTGCCCTGCTGCTCACGGCTTCCTCCTGCGCCTCGCGCAAGAAAACCGTGGCACCTGCACCGCCGCAATCTTTTGAATGGCTCACCGCCAACCTGAGCATCCAAGCCGAAGGCAACGGTATGGCTTACAACGACTTGTCGGGACAACTCAGGATGCGGAAAGATAGTATTGTTTGGCTCAGCGTGACCGCCACAATGGGTGTGGAAGTATTACGTGCCAAAATCAGCAACGATTCCATCTGGATTCTCAACCGCTTGGAAAAGACCTATTTGGCCGAGCATGTAGACAGCCTCGATCAGCAAATCGGACCTTTATTTGGTTTGAGACTACCGTTTGCGCAATTTGTGCTTTTGGACAATATCGAAGGCATTCCACCCGTTGAAAACCAAACGGTTGGGTGGAATCAATACGATTACTATACAGGAGAAATTAAAGTTAAGCTAAAATACTCCAACATCAAATTGGACCAACCCACCACCTTTCCGCTGAAAATTACCAACAAGATGGAACGCATCCAACTGCCAATGAAACAATGAAGAAACCAGGTATCATATTGGTTTTGTTGCTGTTGTCTCTCGTTTCGCCAACTTTTGGCCAGAAAACGAAAGGCAAGTCGAAAAAGCAATTGCAGAGCGAAATCACATCGTTGCAAAACGAGATTTCGACTGCCAACCAATTGCTGAAAAAGACAAAAAAAGACCGCGAAATGACCCTCAACGAAGTCTCCATCTTGGACTCGAAAATCAAGCAGCGCGAGAAACTCATCAAGGCTTACAACGAACAGATTGCCGTCCTTGACGAGGAAATCAAGTCGGGCCAAAGCAACATCCGCAGCCTCAATTCCGACCTCGGCAAGCTGCAAAAGGAATACGCCAAGATGATCGTCTTCGCCAACAAGAACCGCAGCCATTACGAGCGCTTGGGCTTCGTCTTCGCCTCGAAGGACTTCAACCAAGCCTTCCGCCGGTTGCGCTACATCCGCGAGTTCAGCGATGCACGAAAGCTGAAGATGGACCAAATAGCCGGCACCGAGAAACGCATCAGCAGTGAGGTGGAAGCCAGCCGACAAGCTCGCGAACAGCAAGCCGCCATGCTCGCCGACGAAAAAGTGCAAAAGACTGAACTCCAAAGGGAAAAGGAAGAACTGAACCGGCAAGTGGCCAACCTCAAGAAACAAGAAGGCAGCATACAGCAAGACATCAAGAACAAGCAGCAACAGGCTCAAAAGCTCCAAAAGGCCATCGACGACATCATCGCCGAGGAAATCCGCAAAGCCAACGAGGAAGCCGAAAGGAAAAGGATAGAGGCCGAGAAGAAAGCCGCCGCCAAAAAGGCAAAAAACAAGGACAAAGGCAAAACCGCCACAACCAAACCTACCACCACGACGCCCGCCCCGGCAAAAGAAAAAGGCATGGCTCTGACCCCAGCCGAAAAGACCCTATCTAACAGCTTCGTCAACAACAAGGGCAAGCTGCCCTGGCCCGTGGAACGCGGCGTGATTTCCTCGTCATACGGCAAGCACGCCTCGGTAGTCTCCAACAAGGTGACCGTCACCAACAACGGCATCGACATCGCCACCACCGCAGGAGCCTCGGCCCGGGCCGTGTTTGAAGGCGAAGTGGCAAGCGTGACCAAACTGACGGGCAGCAACACCGTTGTCATCATCCGCCACGGCGAGTATTTCACCGTCTATTCCAACCTCGAAAGCGTCACCGTCAAGCGCGGCGACAAGGTGAAGACCAAGCAAAACATCGGCAAAGTCCACACGAGCAAGACCGATAACAAGACCGAGCTGCACTTCGAGCTGCTGAAGGAGCAGGCGAGACAAAACCCCGCAAACTGGCTGTCGAAATGAAAAATAAATTATTGATTTTGTTATTGTTAGGTCTAATCATAACGGCTTCGTCATGCAAGACCAAGGAAGTGCCAGGCCGCCGCCGCGCACCTCGCAACTGCAACACCTGCACCAAGTGGAGCTACACGCCGCAGGCAAACCCCGAAAACACCCTTTTGTTGACCGATGAAGCCTGAAGAACTTGAATTGCTGAAACGCTTCTTCCCGGAGGCTGCGGTGACGATGGTGGGCGAGATATACGGCCTACGCCGCTTCAAGCTGCACTTCAAGCGGCCTCGGTCGTCGAAATTGGGCGACTTCCGTCCGCCACGGGCCAAAAACGGCATCTGCACCATCACCCTCAACCTCGACCTGAACCCTTACCAAATGCTCATCACCTACGTCCATGAGGTGGCACATTATGATGTATATCAGCAATTTGGCTTCAGGGACGCACTACCCCACGGCCCGGAATGGCAAAAACGGTTCACGATGTTGTTGCAGCCTTTCATGAACGAAACCATCTTCCCGAAAGACGTTCTTCAAGCCTTGCAAAACCACCTGCGCCACATCAAGGCCAGCAGCACCGCAGACCCAAACCTGCAACGGGTGTTGAAGAGATACGACAAAAACCCAACATCGGCCATCACCGTCGAGAGTCTCCCGGAAGGTGCCCGTTTCGCGCTGAAAAACGGCCTCGTCTTCCGGAAAGGCGAGAAACAGCGCACCCGCTACAAATGCCTCTGCGAGACCAACGGACGCTGGTATTTCGTGGCGGCTTTGGCTGAGGTGGAAAGATTAGCGTAAACTATTCCCCCCTCACCGTCCGGTTCAGCCACTGGCAGAAATCCTTGGTTTTCTCGAACTCGCTTAGGACCCAATCCACAAGATGCGGTTCGAAAAGCCGCTGATTCGGGAGCTCTTGCACCAAGAGCCAGTCGCGCTGCCTGAAGAGGTCGGCCTGCGGGTGGTCTTTGGGATAGCCGTTGGGCACGCGCTTCATGGCATGGCCCGTGTCCAACCCAAAGCCTTTCGCCTTGGCTATGCTCTCGGCCAAAGGCTCGCCGTTGAAGAGAATCTCGTCGCGGATGGACTTCAGCATGGCCGTGTCAGGCATGTACATTCCCGTGCAAAGCATGTTGCCCGACAGGTATTCCGACTCCTTGGCCTGCACATGGAAATAATACCCCGCCAACATCGACTTCTTGCCTTCGGGGCAAACGAAAACGCCGAAGTGGGTCTTGTAGGGTCGCTTGTCGGGCGAGAAGCGGGTGTCGCGATAGAAACGATAGGTGCAGTCCTTCAAGGTCAAGCCTTTGCAATTGCCATCAAATTTCTGCACGCCGCTGATGATTTGCTCAGCCAATGCGTTAAAGTTGGACTGCGCCTTAAAGTATTGATTCTTATGCTCTTGGAACCACGGACGGTTATTGTTGCGCAACACATCCTCCAAAAATCCGAGTATTTCTTCCATATCATCAAGTTTAAAGGTCACAAAATTAGGAAAAATCCCTATATTTGCGGCTCAATTGCTAAAATTAGCCACCAACCACAAAAATCACACACATGAAAAAGAAAAACATCCTTTTGACCTTGGCCTGCATCGTGGCCATGTCATTCAGTGCCAACGCACAACTCGGAAACGTCCTGAAAAACGCGGCTTCGAAAGCCTTCAGCGACAAGGTGAGCATCGAGAAAATCCCCGCCACGCTTGAGGAATTCCAAGCCCTTCAAGCCGAACTTGGCACCACGCCCGAAGGCTGCATCATGCTGCAACTCGTGGCCATGGAAATGTACCGTCGCGACCAGAACATCGGTACGGAATGTCTCCGACTCAACAACACCGACACCAACCTCAGCGACATGAAACGCCGCCTAAACGAGCTTTTCCGCGAAAACGACAGCTACGCGAGGCCTTACTTGGTCTCCGCCATGTTCAAGGGTGCCAAGCCTTCCAATGGCTACAACCCCGAAAAGCCTTACACCATCCAACTGCGCAAAGACCCGACCAAGAGCGACGAGCGTTCGCAAATGCTGAAAGGCTATGTGAAACACTATCAGCTTTATAGCGATGGCTACGACACCCCATGGCGCAGCATCGACGTGGTGCAGCAGAAAGGCGACGAATACTATCGCGTCAGCAACTGCCCCGCCATCCTCACCCAATGCAAGGAAGTTGACTTCGACGCTACCGAGGACTGGAAAGAACTTGAATAGTTGGCAGTTAATCCCGTAGGGACGGCATATCATTAAACAGGCGACGTAAGTCACTGAACAACAACGATAAAACACACATCACATAATGAAAAACCTACACTACCTCATCACCCTTATCCTCTCGCTCACCATCGGTATCGCCAAGGCCGGCGAAGGCATGTGGATTCCCATGTTGCTGCAATACAACGAGAAAGAAATGCAGGAGATGGGCATGAGAATCACCGCAGAAGACATCTATTCCATCAACCACAGCAGCCTGAAGGATGCCATCGTCCTCTTCGGTGGCGGCTGCACGGGCGAAATCGTCAGCGACCTAGGCCTGCTGCTCACCAACCACCACTGCGGCTACGACTACATCCAGAAACACAGCTCCGTCGAGCACGACTATCTCACCAACGGCTTCTGGGCCATGAACCGTGGCGAGGAACTGCCTTGCCCCGGTCTCAGCGTCATCTTCCTCCGCGAAATGCGCGACGTGACCGAAAAAATCCTCACAGGCATTGATGTCGACATGCCCGAAGACGAGCGTCAGGCCAAAATCGACGAAAACATCAAGAAGACCATCGCCGCCGTCGAGAAGGAAACTTCCTATAAGGTGAGCATCAGGCCTTTCTTCTTGGGCAACGAGTATTACCTGCTGCTCAACGAGACCTACACCGACGTGCGACTCGTGGGCTGCCCACCGAGCAACATCGGCAAGTTTGGCGGCGACACCGACAACTGGGTCTGGCCGCGCCATACGGGCGACTTCAGCGTGTTTCGCGTGTATGCCGACAAGGACGGCCATCCGGCTGTTTACAGCGAGGATAACATTCCTTACAAGCCCGACAAGCACTTAGACATCTCCCTGAAAGGCGCCGACGAGGGCGACTTCGCCTTCGTGTTCGGCTATCCCGCCCGCACCAACGAATACCTGCCCGCCGTGGCCGTCGACCAGGAAGCCAACCTCATCGACCCCATCACCGTTGACCTGCGCGGCAAGGTGCTTGACATCTACAACAAATACCAAGAACAAGACCCCAAGGTGCGCATCCAATATGCCTCCAAGCACGCCGGCATCGGCAACGGCTGGAAGAAGTGGATGGGCGTGACCGAAGGCATCAACCACTTCCACGGCGTGGAGAAGAAACGCGCCTTCGAGCAGGACTTCCAAGAATGGGCCCTGGGCGCACGCAACCGCTACATGTACATCGACCTGCTGAAGAATTTCGAGCGAAGCTACAAGGAACTGGAACCATACCAACTGGCCTACACATACGTCGCCGAGGCCGGCTTGCGCATCGAGCTTGTCAGCTTTGCGGGACGTTTCGCCAAGCTCTCTGAAGTGGCCAAAGACACGCCGCAAGAAGACATCGACAAGATGATTGCCACTTTGAAAAAGTCGTCTGAAGCCTTCTTCAAAGACTATTACGAGCCTATCGACCGCGAAGTGGCCGCCATGCTGCTCAAGGAATACCTGAAGGCCCAACCCGCCGATTTCCGTCCCGGTTTCCTCAACGACATCAAGGACGTGGACAACTATGTGGAACAGCTTTTCGCCAAATCGATGTTCACTGATGAAGCCAAGGTGAACGAGCTTTTGGACAACTTCAGGCCCAACAAGGCCAAGAAATTGGCCAACGACCCCGCCCTGAAAGCCTACCAAAGCCTCATTGGCTTCTATCGCAACGAGGTCTATGACCGCATTTCGGACCTCAACGCCAACATCGACCGTATGCGCCGCCTTTACATGAAAGGCCAGATGGAGATGCAGCCCGACAAGCGCCTCTTCCCAGACGCCAACTTCACCCTGCGCGTCACCTACGGCAAGGTGGAAGGTTTCCGTCCGCAAGACGGCAAGACCTACCGCCACTTCACCACGCTCGAAGGCATCATGGAGAAAGAGAACCCCGACATCTACGACTATGTGGTGGAACCGAAGCTGAAAGATCTTTACGACAAGAAGGATTATGGCCGATATGCCGACAAAGACGGCACGATGCACGTGGCGTTCACGGCAAGCGTACACACCACCGGCGGCAACTCGGGCAGCCCCATCCTCAATGCTGACGGACAGCTCCTTGGCCTCAACTTCGACCGATGCTGGGAAGGCACCATGAGCGACCTGATTTATGACCCCGACATCTGCCGAAACATCAGCGTCGATATCCGTTACGTCTTGTTCATCATCGACAAGTTTGCCGGCGCGAAGCATTTGATTGACGAGATGACCATTGTGGAATAGACCGGAAATGCGAGGCCAAGACACGTGCACACGACCAAGACGGTGTTTGGGCTTGCTCCCGTTAGACATGGCTCAGGCCGCCCCCACAACACAAAAAGAGCAGCAGAAGTTTTCTGCTGCTCTTTTGTCGGAGTGGCCCGACTCGAACGGGCGACCGCTTGCACCCCATGCAAGAATGCTAGCCAACTGCACCACACCCCGATTGCATGTCAATCTTTCGATTTGCGGCTGCAAAGATACGAATGTTTTTCATACGATTGTTCACTTTAAGAAAAAAAAGTTACCTTTGCAGGAAATAAACATAACCGAACAACTGAACAACTATTAACTGAAAACTATGGAAAAAGTTGAATGTCTGATAATTGGCTCCGGACCAGCGGGCTACACTGCAGCCATCTACACTTGCCGCGCCGACGTGAAAACCGTCGTTTATGAGGGTATGCAACCCGGCGGCCAGCTCACCCAAACCACCGAAATCGAGAACTTCCCGGGCTATCCCAAGGGCGTGAAAGGTCCCGACATGATGGAGGAAATCCGTCAGCAGGCCCTGCGCTTCGGCGCGGAAATCCGCGAAGGCGAAGTGACGAACATCGACGTCAGCCAACGGCCCTTCAAGGTGACGACGGAATACGACGGCGAATTGCTTGCCGACAGCATCATCGTCTCAACGGGTGCGGCGGCACGCTACCTCGGCCTACCATCCGAAGAGGAATTCAAGGGCGGCGGCGTGTCGGCCTGCGCGACCTGCGACGGTTTCTTCTATAAAGGAAAAGACGTGGCTGTGGTCGGTGGCGGCGATACGGCTTGCGAAGACGCCACCTATTTGGCCAAGCTCTGCAACAAGGTCTATCTCATCGTCCGCCGAGACGTACTTCGCGCCTCAAAAGCCATGCAGCACCGCGTACTCAACACACCCAACATTGAGGTGCTTTGGAAACACCAAACCAAGGAGCTCTTCGGTGAACAACAGGGTTTTATGAAGAAACTGAAAGGCGCAGTTCTTTACCACAGCGACACCATGGAAGAGCGCACCATCTATGTGGACGGCTTCTTTGAGGCCATCGGCCACACGCCCAACACCGAGCCGTTCAGGGGCATCCTCGACATGGACGAAGAAGGCTACATCATCACCAAACCGAAATCGACGGCCACCAACGTGGAAGGCATATTCGCTTGCGGCGACTGTCAGGACCGCATCTACCGTCAAGCCATCGTGGCCGCCGGAACGGGAGCTATGGCGGGAATCGAGGTGGAGAGATACCTGGCTGAGCACAAATGACGCTTCAGACCGAAATAAAAATCCAATCCTTGGAGCAAACCATTCGCTACGGCGAGGGTTTGCTTTTTTGGGGTTCGTGCTTCGCCGATGAGGTTGGCGGAATTTGTAAAGGATTGGGGTTCAATGCAATAGTCAATCCTTTTGGGGTACTTTACAATCCCTCAAGCATTGCTATGTCGTTGAAACGTTTGTCAACCGGCAAGCCGTTCACTCAGGAAGATGTCGTCGAAGTGGGCGAAGGGTATTATTGCACCTTCAGCCACAATACGGCTTTTTGGAGACCCTCGAGGAAAGAGTTGTTGGATACTGTAAACCAAGCACTCGAAAAAGCGCATGAGCATTACAAAAAAACAAAATGGATCGTCATCAGCTTGGGCACATCATGGGTGTTTCGGAGCAAAACAAAGGGTGACGTAGTTGCCAATTGCCACAAGTTGCCAGCCAACCAATTTGAAAGGCAATTCTTTTCGATAGAGCAATCGGTTCAATGCCTTTCTGAAATGGTTGAGCAACATCCTGAAAAACAGTTCGTTTTTACCGTGTCGCCCTTGCGTCATTTGAAGGATGGCTTGCATGGTAACCAACTGAGCAAAGCCGCATTGCTAATGGCGGTTGATGAGGTTTGCAAGACTTTTGTCAATGCGCATTATTTCCCCGCTTATGAAATCCTTTTGGACGAGTTGCGCGACTACCGTTTCTACAAGGAAGACATGGTGCACCCCACCGAGCAGGCGGTGCACCACGTTTGGGAACGTTTCGCCGACTTCGCCATCAATGCAAAGGCAAAACCCATAATGAAAAAAGCCTTGGAGCTGAAGCAGATGCTTTGTCACAAGGCGCTTTTTCCTGAAAGTGAGGCGTATAGGAGGTTTGAGTCGCAAAAAGAGCAAAAAACCATGGAACTTCAACGACTTTGCCCCACACTGAGAATGGATTATCTGTCTGAACCTTGAAGGCTGACAATCCGGCTGTGCAAAGTGCGGGATTCCAGCAGGGGCACAGCCGTCACACAATTCGTCTGCAAACAAAACTTGATGTCGTCATAGAAGCCCAGAGCGAACAGCCGTTTCAGGTGGTAACATCCTGAAAGCGCGTTCAATAGGTTGTTCTTGCTTTCGTTGTAGAAACGGCTCAGCAAAAGCCCCAAGTCATCCGTTTCGACCTCGGCTTCCTGTTTCATCAATTCTATCAACATTCCCGCGCAGAGGCCGTCGTCCAACGAGAAACGGCCTTCGGTGCCTGCGCAGACGATGACCACATCGCGGCTGCCGTGATACGACAGCCCTACAGCATCGTCTGTAGGGCTGTCACACCGTGGTAGCCGCCTGATAATATAATCCGCCACCGCAGCAGCATTCCTGAAACACGCCAAAACCACCTCGTCGGCACCTTTCACGTTATTAATGGCGTTGGTGCCGTTGGTGGTGGTCAAAATGACGGTCTTGCCTCCTACCCTTTCTTGGGTGTATTCCAACGGCGAGTTGCCCAAGTCGAAGCCCTCGATTTTCAAGGCATTGCGCTCGCCTCCGCGAAGGGTTGTGGAAGTATCGCAAGTGGCAAAAAGGCTTTTGGCCTCTTCGATGGTTTTGACGGGAACGACTTCCTGCGCCCCGTTCTCCAAAGCGGTGGTGATGACGCTCGTAGCCCGCAAAACATCGATCACAATGGCGGTTTTCCCGCTGAAGTCGATGCCTTGTGCTTGCTGGGCTGTGCTGATGACACTAATGCTCATTTTTCTTTTTTTCGGAAACAAATCTTGAACAAATCTAATACAAATCTTTCTCTCTCTTGTAGGCTGTCCGAAACAATCTCTTCGACGAGAACATTATTTGTATTAGATTTGTATGGATTTGCTTCCTTTTTGATGACATTAGATTCCGAGTGAAATATCCAGTCCCTGTGCGGTGCGCACCAAGTCGCTGTCGAGGCTGACGAAATTGGGCTGGGCCACGGCTTCCTTGAGCGAGACGGCCACCACGTTGGGGTGCTGGTAGGCCACCATTTGGCCAAACTGTCCGTTCAAGACCATCTCAAAGGCCTTCACGCCAAACTCGGCACTGAGTACGCGGTCGTAGGCAATCGGCACGCCGCCGCGCTGCAAGTGGCCGAGCGTTGTTTCGCGCATTCCGTGGCTGAAACCGGCGGCCTTCAGTTCCTCTATCAGCCGGCGACCGATGCCACCGAGTTTCTTGTTCTCGTAGCCGACTTCGCCGCTGATTTCAAAGACCTGCGTGCCGTCCTTGGGGCGCGCGCCTTCCGAAGCCACCACCACGGCAAAGCCACGGTCGTGGTTGAAACGTTGCTCCAAGCGCTCCTTGACGATGTTGATGTCATAGGGGAACTCAGGCAGGAGGCATACCTCAGCCCCGCCCGCAATGGCCGAATGCAAGGCAATCCAGCCCGCATCGCGGCCCATCACTTCGAGGACGAATACACGGTTGTGCGATGCCGCTGTGGTGACCAATTTATCCACGGCTTCGGTGGCGATTTGCACGGCGGTCTGGAAACCGAAGGTGCATTCCGTCATCGAGAGGTCGTTGTCGATGGTCTTGGGCACGCCGATGATGTTCAGGCCCTTCTCATAGAGTTTCTGCGAGATGCGCTGCGAGCCGTCGCCGCCGATGCTGATGACTGCGTCGATGCCCATGTATTGCAGCTTGCGGAGCATTTCGTCGCTGCGGTCGACGGTGCTCCAAGTGCCGTCGGCATTCTTCACAGGCCAGTTGAACGGACCGCCCGAGTTGGTGGTCTCGATGATGGTGCCGCCACGGAAGTGGATGCCGCGAACGGTTTCGGGCGTCAGTCGGACTACTTCGGTAGGCTCCCACAGGATGCCGTTGTAGGCTTGTATGCTTCCGAGCACTTCCCAATCCTTCTCTTGGGAGGCTCTTTTGACGATGGCGCGAATCACGGCGTTCAGGCCTGGACAGTCGCCGCCACCGGTAAGGACGAGTAGTCTTTTCATATTCAATGTGTTAGATTATTTACCCCAGACTTTTTCGATACGACCAGCCAGTTTTCTTATGGCTCTGTCCACGTCACGTTGGCGCGTCCAAGCCGAGCGGTTCGAGGCGCGGCACGAGGCCACGGTCTTGCCGGTCATGTAGTCCTCGAAGCTGACGCTGAGGGTGGATTCTTTTTCAGTGGAGGTGGCGGAATACTTCGCAAGGACGAGTTTCGCCTTTTGCTCGGCGGATAGGTCGTCGATGCGGCGGTCGCCCACCATCTGAAGGCGCGTAGCTTCGATGGCGTCATACACGCCTGGCTCGATTTCGATGTCGGTCGACGTGCCGTGACCGTTCTTGGTTTGGACTAACGAGGCGTACTCGTAGTTGTTGAGGTTCACACCTTTGGCGATCATGGTCTTGTCCGTCGAGCAGGAGCTTAAAGCTATTGCACCCAGCAGGACGATGAGGTAGGTTTTTAGGGTTTTCATTTGTTTAATTATTTAATATTCAAAGATTTAATATTCAAGATTCTAATCTGCTATAGTTTACTTCCATGTCCAAAAATATAGACTTCTGGATCTCTATTCTATCTGTATTTCACGACTAACATGCAAACGATAGCCTGTGTCTATTTTGAAATTATTGCAAAACTGGGCATATCTTTGTTCTTTCAAATGCTTTTTGTTACAAATGTATGCCTCAATCTTTTTGAAGGAGGACACATCGTGGTGTTCAACAAAATATGAAATGGTTTCCTTCAACTGGTCTCTTGCGTCCTTCCGCCATTCATTACTTCTCAACGTCCTGTCTTTCAACTCAGCAAATATCACATTCCTGTGATTCTCATGCCAAAGCATACCATCGCATTTCCCTGATTCTGTTCCATCTTTTCTCAACCATGATACGCATCCGTCTATAGCATAAAACGACAACAACGAAGAATCCTTGTTGCTAACGATGGCAATCCATTTGCAGGAATCACTTTCATCGATATATGCGGGTTTGGTTTCTCCGTCCTTGGAGTCATCGCATAAACCGAAGACGGCATTATTGCTTTCAGACCTGATGCAGTCCTTGAAAAAATCTATCGGCATAAGTCTTCAATATCTAACAAATCACTGAACAAATCATTCAAAAGCCCTAGTTGGGTATCCAAATAATCGTTGTCATTTGGAATATCATTCTCGCTGCCCAATAATGAGATGGTTCCATCCTTTTCATCAAGTTCATAAATGGCCAAATTATCATGGTCGACCGCAGAATCCATCGGAACAATCTCATTGATTCTTCTTTTCACCTCATCGGTTTTCGCTTTGTGATACAATTCATTTGCCTTGATGGCTAAAGTCAAGTAACCAATGATATATGGGCTATGCGTGGTGATAATCAATTTGTTATCCGTCACTTTATTATTGAACTCAAGCAAACAATTAATCACTCTCTGTTGTGATGTAGGAAACAAATTCTGCTCGGGTTCCTCAACAATATTGATAAATGAAGAAGGGATGAATTTTTTCAGTTTTTCCTCCAACAAAGCCATGTCTGCGTCATCCTTCAAAACACCCTTTCCAAAAGCAAACAATTGTTTGAACTTCTCTGACAAGCTTTCGCTTTCTTTAGCAAGCTCATTCTCTATCTTGCTTCTCAAATTATTATCAATAGTCTGTAGCCTTTCGGATATATCCTTTTGCACCATTTCTGAAAGATAATAACTGACAAGCAACAAAGGCGTTATGGACTGGATACCGCTCGATGCTGCTGACATCGAAACCTTATTGCCTCTGGTTTTAATGAAAGTGTTGTGATTCTGAAAAAACACACTTGTTTCATTTATCGGTAACGAAAAACCTTCCTTTGCCAGTTCGTTCAATGCTTTCATATACTCACTATTTAGGTCTTTAACCATGTAAGGAATATTTGAAGACATGTCAAACACTTTTCCTTCTTTGTCTATAATGCTCTGAAGAGAGATGTTGTACAATAAGGTAAGGAGGTTTCTTGCAGCGGATATATATTGAATTTTCGGCAAAACATAGTTTTTTAGTTTTATGCTATTCGTTTTGCCTTTGAAAATATTCTCTTTTGCATTGTATTCAAAATCGCAAACCTCTCCCTCAAATGACAACATTGTATCTTGTTGAAAATACTCAAAGAGTTCTTGTAAGGCACACAAATTCTTAAAAACAGTTGTGTCTATTTTATCAATTGAAATGGATTGACGCACGACGTTTTTCTCAATCCAAGAAAAAACTGATATAAGTTTGGCCACAGTACTTTTGCCCGATCCCTGATCACCAATCATAACGGTAACCTTCTTGACATCTATCCAACCGTCGTTTTCGGTAAAACCTTCATGGATTGGGCCAAAGTTTTTTATTCTAATTCTACTCATAGCAAGTGCGTTTTTTCAGGTAGTGTAGGGCTGCCATACTATGACAGCCCTACCATCATTTTCATTTCAAATCCAACGCAATCTGCAACTCGTCCAGCTGCTCCTGGGCAATCGGGGCGGGCGAGCCGCTCATCACGTCGCGACCGGAGTTGTTCTTCGGGAAGGCGATGAAGTCGCGGATGCTGTCGGCACCGCCGAAGAGCGAGCAGAGACGGTCGAAGCCGAAGGCCAAGCCAGCGTGAGGCGGTGCGCCATACTCGAAGGCACCCATCAGGAAGCCGAACTGCTCCTGCGCCTTCTCGTCGGTGAAGCCAAGCGTGTGGAACATCTTGTTCTGCAAGGTGCGGTCGTGGATACGGATGCTGCCGCCACCCACCTCCACGCCGTTCATCACGATGTCGTAGGCATTGGCGCGAATGTCGCCCCACTTCGTCGGGTCGTCGAGCAAGACCTCGTCCTCGGGCTTGGGAGCAGTGAAGGGGTGGTGCATGGCATAGTAGCGTTGCGTCTCCTCGTCCCATTCCAGCAGCGGGAAGTCGATGACCCACAGCGGCGCGTACTCGTCGGGCTTGCGCAAGCCGAGTTGGTTGCCCATCTCGAGACGCAGGGCGTTGAGCTGCACGCGGGTCTTCATGGCCTCGCCGCAGAGGATGAGCATCAGGTCGCCGGGCTTGGCGCCGAACTTGTCGGCGATAACCTTCAGGTCGTCAGGCGTGTAGAACTTGTCGACGGACGACTTGAACGTACCATCGGCGTTGTATTTGATGTAGACCATGCCGCCGGCGCCCACTTGCGGACGCTTCACGAAGTCGGTCAGTTGGTCGAGTTGCTTGCGGGTGTACTCGGCGCAGTCTTCAGCGCAAATACCAACCACCAATTCGGCATTGTCGAACAAGCCGAAGCCCTTGCCTTTCGCCACGTCGTTGAGTTCCACGAAACGCATCCCGAATCGGATGTCAGGCTTGTCGGAGCCGTAGTATTTCATGGCGTCGTGCCACGTCATGCGCGGGAATTGTTCGAACTCGATGCCCTTCATCTCCTTGAAGAGGTGTTTGGCCAAGCCCTCGAAGGTATTGAGCACGTCTTCCTGCTCCACAAACGACATCTCGCAGTCGATTTGGGTGAATTCCGGTTGACGGTCGGCGCGGAGGTCCTCGTCGCGGAAGCAACGCACGATTTGGAAATAGCGATCCATGCCAGCCACCATCAGCAACTGCTTGTACTGCTGCGGACTTTGCGGCAAGGCGTAGAACTCACCGGGATTCATGCGGCTCGGCACCACAAAGTCGCGAGCGCCCTCGGGCGTGCTCTTGATGAGCATCGGGGTCTCGATTTCGAGGAAGTCTAAGTTGCTCAGATAGTTGCGCACGAGCATGGCCATGCGGTGGCGCAGTTCGAGGTTCTGGCGCACAGGGTTACGACGGATGTCCAAGTAGCGGTATTTCATGCGGAGGTCGTCGCCGCCGTCGCTCACGTCCTCGATGGTGAAGGGCGGAGTCTTGCTGCTATTCAGCAACTTGAACTCATTGATTTTCAGTTCAATGTCTCCCGGTGGCATATTCGGGTTCTTCGACTCGCGCTCGATGACAGTGCCCTTGGCTTGAATCACGTATTCGCGTCCGAAGGAACGGGTTTGTTCGAGGAGTTTCGGGT
>JAFSJF010000050.1 GCA_017439405.1 Bacteroidales bacterium | reverse complement strand
ATTGACCGTGGTCGAAATGGCCACTCCGAAATGCTCGGCGGGATATGCCTCGTCCATTGCGCTGGCATAAAACAACATTACAGCGTTTTCAGGGAGAGTCACACGCGGCGAAACCAAGAAATTGTCGGGCGCGAGTGGTGAGGTGGAAGCGTTATCGTAGGAATACGACACCATCATACCGTTGGAATTGCCAAATCCCATACCGTCTTCCGAAGGCAGTTGCCAATTGTGGGCATCGCCGTCGGCATCGATGAGGGTCCAGTCGAGGATTCGGCCTTCGTCGAAATCCTCTTCAAAGTCCCAAAAGTAGGCTCCATCGGGGGAATAATAGCCAGGTGCATGGTAAATCACATAGCCAGAGGCCGACACATAGTTTTCAACGCCCTGTTGGGCTTTGGCTTCAAAGGAAGCCATCATTAGCAGTACCATCGCAATTAATGGCAGGGTAATTCTTTTCATTAAATTTTGTATTAGGTTTATAATCAATTAATTATTTAAATTTCATTATTAAACGGGCTGCAAAGATAGGGTTTTTTCATAAAAAAGGACTTTTTCCTTTTGAGCAAAAGAAAAAATGACTACTTTTGCCAAAAATAAAAGTCATGCCAGAAATCAGTAACTTTTATGGTATTGTTATTACGATGTACTTTCCCGAGCACAACCCACCTCATTTTCATGTAAGATACAATGAGTACCATGCTTCTATTGATATTCAGACGGGTAAAGTGACCGGAGAAATGCCAAGAAGGGCCTTGAAACTTGTTTATGACTGGCTTGATTTGCACAAAGACGAATTGCTGGAGAACTGGTATAAACTGGAAAAAGGCAATTCACCTTCAAAAATTAAACCTTTGGAGTAATTATGGAAACAACAAACGAACTCAAATGGGTAACATCGGCAAAAAGCCTCAACGGGTATCGTTTGGCTCTGACTTTCAATGACGGTAGCCAGCGAGTTTTCGACTTCGAGCCGCTTATTGAGCAATATCCCGTCTTTTCCTCATTGCGAGACAAATCCGTTTTCGACCGCTTCGACCTCGACGGTTGGACTGTCACTTGGATGAATGGCGACATCGACATCGCGCCTGAATACCTTTATGAGAACAGCGTTGCCGCCTAAACAATTAAACGATTAAACAACCAACAATTAAACAAATAAAAATGGCAAAAAACATCGAAGAAATCAAAGCCGCGTTGGCCGCTTGTGGCATCACCGGCGCAAAGGAAGTCTATTATAACCCGAGCTACGAACAACTCTTCAAGGACGAGATGAACCCCGCCCTGACAGGCTACGACAAGGGCGTGTTGACCGAACTCAACGCCGTCAACGTGATGACGGGCATCTACACCGGACGCTCGCCCAAGGACAAATACATCGTCATGGACGAGAACTCGAAAGACACCGTTTGGTGGACCACCGAGGGCTACAAGAACGACAACCACCCGATGACGCAAGAGGTGTGGGCACAGGTGAAAGACCTCGCCAAGAAGCAGTTAAGCGGCAAAAACCTTTATGTGGTTGATGCTTTCTGCGGCGCCAACAAGGACACCCGCATGGCTGTCCGCTTCATCATGGAGGTGGCATGGCAGGCCCATTTCGTGCTGAACATGTTCATCAAGCCCACGGCTGAGGAACTGGCTGAGTTTAAGCCGAACTTCACCGTTTACACCGCCTCGAAAGCCAAAGTTGACAACTACAAGGAACTCGGTCTGAACAGCGACACCTGCGTGGCCTTCAACGTGACCTCGCGCGAACAAGTCATCCTCAACACTTGGTACGGCGGCGAGATGAAGAAAGGCATGTTCTCGATGATGAACTACTATCTGCCGCTGAAGGGCATCGCCTCGATGCACTGCTCCGCCAACACCGACATGCAAGGCGAAAACACCGCCATCTTCTTCGGCCTGAGCGGCACGGGCAAGACCACCCTCTCGACCGACCCGAAACGCCTGCTCATCGGCGACGACGAGCACGGCTGGGACGACGAAGGCGTGTTCAACTTCGAAGGCGGCTGCTATGCCAAGGTCATCAACTTAGACAAGGACAGCGAACCCGACATCTACAACGCCATCAAGCGCAATGCGTTGCTCGAAAACGTCACCGTCGATGCCAACGGCAAGATCGACTTCAAGGACAAGAGCGTGACCGAAAACACCCGCGTCTCCTACCCCATCGAGCACATCGAGAAGATTGTGAAGAACGTGCGTCCCGTATCATCGGGTCCCGCCGCCAAGAACGTCATCTTCCTCAGCGCCGATGCCTTTGGCGTGTTGCCTCCCGTCAGCATCCTGACGCCCGAACAGTGCAAATACTACTTCCTGAGCGGCTTCACCGCCAAGTTGGCCGGCACCGAGCGCGGCATCACCGAGCCTACGCCCACCTTCAGCGCCTGCTTCGGCCAAGCCTTCCTCGAACTGCATCCGACCAAATACGCTGAGGAACTCGTGAAACGCATGGAGCAAAGCAACGCTAAGGCCTACCTCGTCAACACTGGTTGGAACGGCACGGGCAAGCGTATCTCGATTCGCGACACGCGCGGCATCATCGACGCCATCCTCGACGGCAGCATCGAGAAGGCCCCGACCAAGCACATTCCTTATTTCGACTTCGAGGTGCCCACTGCACTGCCCGGCGTCGACCCGAACATCCTCGACCCGCGCGACACCTACGCTGACAAGAGCGTCTGGGAAGAGAAGGCCAAAGACCTTAGCTCGCGCTTCATCAAGAACTTCGAGAAGTTCACGACCAACGAGGCCGGCAAGGCTCTCGTCGCTGCCGGACCGAAATTGTAAACAATTTGTGGAGACATAGCACGCCATGTCTCCATAAACTAATGTGCAACGAGCCGCCCCCCTATCGGAGCGGCTCGTTTGCGTACAACAACCCTAGGGGAAAACGCCGAATGCGCAAAACATAAAACGAGGCGACCGAAATCGCCCCGTCTTGGATGTTTTCACAACGGAATAATCCTTATTGTGAATTGCTTCAAATCTTGCGTGGCAAAAATAGGGATTTTTTCGATATAACAAGAGTTTTATCAAAAAAAACGTATCTTTGAAGCCTAATTGTAAACTCGCAAACACAAAACGTATGAAGAAAATACTAGGTCTTGACTTGGGCACCAACAGCATCGGCTGGGCGGTGGTGAATGCGGAAATTGAAGCCCGCAAAGATGAAACAACGTGCTTGAAGCCCATTGGGATAAGCTCGGCTGGAAGCAGAATCATTCCGATGTCGGCAGACATTCTCGGCGATTTCGACAAGGGGAACTCCGTTTCGCAGACGGCAGAACGGACGGGATTTAGAGGCATCCGTCGGTTGCACGAACGAAACCTGCAACGCCGAGAGCGGATGCTTCGTGTGTTGAAAACCATCGGCTTTTTGCCGCAACATTTTGATGCACAAATCGATAAATACGGCAAGTTCATCAACGACAGCGAACCCAAACTGGCTTGGTTTAAGGGAGCCGATGGCAAGATGGAGTTCCTGTTCAAGGATTCGTTCAACGAAATGCTCGCCGATTTTGCTGTGAATCAACCTCAACTCGTGGCTGACGGCAAAAAGGTGCCCTACGACTGGACTATCTATTACCTGCGCAAGAAAGCCCTGTCGCAAAGGATTGCCAAAGAAGAACTTGCGTGGATATTGCTGCAATTCAACCAGAAACGCGGCTATTACCAACTGCGTGGCGAAGAGGAGGAACAAGAGGGCAAACTCGTGGAGTTCCTTGCCCAGAAAGTGGTTTCGGTTGAAGCCACCGATGAGAAGAAAGGCGACGAGGTTTGGTATAACGTACATCTGGAAAACGGGATGATCTATCGGCGTACAAGCAAAGTGCCGCTGGATTGGGAAGGCAAGGTGAAGGAGTTTATCGTTACCACCGACTTGGAGAAGGACGGTACGCCGAAAAAGGACAAGGAAGGAAACATCAAACGCTCGTTCCGTGCGCCCAAGGAGGATGATTGGACCTTGGTGAAGAAAAAAACGGAGGCCGACATCGAGAACAGCCATAAGACTGTCGGCTGCTACATTTACGACACTTTGCTCCAAAAGCCCAACCAGAAGATCATCGGGAAACTGGTGCGAACGGTCGAGCGCAAGTTCTACAAGCAAGAGTTGGAACAGATTCTTCGCAAACAACTGGAACTCATTCCCGAACTACAAGACGATACCTTATACAAGAGGTGTATCGAAGAGCTTTATCCCAACAACGAGGCACATCGCAACAACATCGCCAAGCCCGATTTCGTCAACCTGTTCGTGAACGACATCCTGTTCTACCAGCGTCCGCTGAAGAGCAAGAAGTCGCTCATCAGCAACTGTCCCTACGAAAGCCTCTTTGACAAGGACGGAAACGAACATCCTGTGAAGTGCATTGCCAAGTCAAATCCGCTGTTTCAGGAATTTAGATTGTGGCAGTTTGTACAGAACTTGAAGATTTATCAACGAGAAAGGATGGTCAGCGGCGGGCAGTTGGACTTGTTTGGCAATGTCTCTGCCGGCAAATTGCAAACCGATGTGGACGTTACCAACGAGTTCCTGAAAACCGAGGATGATTATGTCAGGTTGTTCAATTGGCTGAACGATAGGGCTTCCATCAAGCAAGAAACGTTGCTGAACACCTATTTCAAAATAAAGAAGCAGAAAGGGCAAGAGCAATATCCTTACCGCTGGAACTATGTGGAGGATAAGGACTATCCGTGCAACGAAACACGGGCGACGATTCTCTCTGGACTCTCAAAATGCGGCATTGGCAGCGATTTCCTGTCGCGCGAAAAGGAAATGCACCTTTGGCACATCCTCTATTCGGTTGAGGACAAGACGGAAATTGGCAAGGCTCTGAAAAAGTTTGCCGAAAAGCACCATTTGCCCGAATCGTTTGCCGAAGTCTTCGGCAAAATCAAGCCTTTCAAGAAAGACTACGGCTCGTATTCCGAAAAGGCAATCAAGAAGTTACTGCCGCTAATGCGGATGGGCAAGTATTGGAGTGCCGACAGCATTGACTCCAAAACCAAAGAGCGCATTGGCAAAATCATTACGGGCGAATATGACGAGAACATCAAGAATCGTGTTCGCGAAAAGACCATCAAACTCAGTGACCTGAGCCATTTCAAAGGCTTGCCCGTTTGGTTGGCTTGCTATATAGTTTACGACCGACATTCCGAGGCCAAAGAGATTGAGAAATGGGGAAAGCCCGAGGACATCGACAACTATCTGAAAGCATTCAAGCAGCATTCGTTGCGCAATCCCATTGTGGAACAGGTGATTACGGAAACACTCCGTACCGTCCGCGACATTTGGAAACAAGAAGGTCAGATTGACGAAATCCACGTGGAACTTGGGCGCGAGATGAAGAATCCAGCCGACAAGCGGAAGAAGATGACGGAGCGCATATTGGAAAACGAGAACACCAACCTGCGCATCAAGGCAATGCTGATGGAGTTTGTGAATGACCCTGAAATTGAGAATGTTCGTCCCTATTCGCCAAGCCAACAGGACATTTTGAGGATTTACGAGGAGAACGCGCTTGACAATCTCACCAAAGAGGACAAGGATTTTGAGTTCGTCAACAAAATATCCAAAACCGCACAACCCTCAAAGTCTGACATAACAAGGTATAAGTGTTGGTTGGAACAAAAGTATCGCTCACCTTACACGGGCGAGATGATACCGCTTGCCAAATTGTTTACATCGGCCTACGAAATCGAGCACATCATCCCACAGTCGCGCTATTTCGACGATTCGTTCAGCAACAAGGTGATTTGCGAAGCCGAAGTGAACAAACTGAAAGACAGGATGCTCGGCTATGAGTTCATCAAGGCGCATCACGGCGAGAAAGTGCAGTTGAGCCTTGGAAGAACGGTTGAAATCCTTTCGGTTGAGGCATACGAAAAGTTCGCGAAAGACCATTACGCCAGCAACCGTGCAAAGATGAAGAAACTGTTGATGGACGACATTCCCGACGGTTTCATTGAAAGGCAACTCAACGACAGCCGCTACATTAGTAAGGTCGTGAAAGGTTTGCTTTCCAACATTGTGCGGGAGAAACTCGAAAATGGAGAATACGAGCAAGAAGCCGTTTCGAAGAACCTGATTTCGTGCAACGGGTCGATTACCGACCGACTGAAAAAGGATTGGGGCATAAACGACGTTTGGAACAGCATCATTTTGCCACGTTTCCAACGACTTAACGAATTGACCGGAAAAGACTGTTTCACGGCCACGAGTGCCGAGGGCCATCTGATCCCGCAAATGCCTCTTGAACTGCAAAAAGGGTTCAACAAGAAGCGCATCGACCATCGTCATCACGCGATGGATGCCATCGTGATAGCCTGCGCCACCCGCGACCATGTGAACCTGCTGAACAACGAAGCGGCTCATTCAAAACACAACGCTAACCGTTATCAGCTTCAGTCAAAGCTCAGAAGAAAAGATGAAGAAGGTCATTACAAAGAGTTCATCAAGCCTTGGGACTCGTTTACCACAGATACAAAACAAGCCCTTGAGGATATTATTGTTAGTTTCAAGCAAAACTTGCGAGTCATCAATAAGACTACCAACCATTACCTGCACTATGATGAAAACGGAAAGAAGGTGTTCGTAGAGCAAACCAAAGGCGACAGTTGGGCGGTTCGCAAGTCGATGCACAAGGATACTGTTTTCGGTGAGGTGAATCTGCGAATGGTCAAAACGGTTTCCTTGAACGAGGCTTTGAAAAATCCGAAAGCAATTGTAAACAAAGAGTTTAAGAAAAAGGTTGTAGAGATGCTTGAAGCGGGTCGCGATGCCAAATACATTAAGAAATATGTGGAGGATAACAAGGATGTTTGGTCCGATGTAAATGTCTCGAAAATAGAGGTTTACTATTTTACGAAAGAAACCAAGGAACGTTTCTTCGCCACCCGAAAGCCGCTCGATACGTCATTTGACAGGAAGAAGATTGTCGAAAGCGTTACAGACACGGGCATTCAGAAAATCCTATTGGCTCATTTGGCGGCGAAAGACGGTAATCCGGAATTGGCTTTTTCGCCCGATGGCATAGATGAGATGAACAGAAACATCGCTTCGCTGAATGGTGGAAGATTCCATCAACCAATTTTGAAGGTTCGGGTCTATGAAAAGGCGGATAAATTCACTGTTGGCCAAAAAGGAAACAAGGCAAGCAAGTTCGTTGAAGCAGCCAAAGGAACGAATTTGTTCTTCGCCATTTTCGCCTCCGAAAAACTGAACAAGGAAACGGGCGAAATGGAAAGTGTGCGCTCGTATTGCACCATTCCTTTGAACGTGATGATTGATTGCCAAAAGCAATTCGGCTCGCATTGGCGGAACCAAATCGAAGCCTTTTTGAAAGAAAAAGAGTTGGCCGCCGGTGATGCAAAACTGCTGTTCATCCTTTCCCCGAATGATTTGGTGTATCTGCCGACGGAAGAGGAGTTGAAAGATGGTATCAAAGAGATTGATAGAAATCGGATCTATAAGTCTATTAGTTTCAATGGCAACCAGTGTTTTTGCGTTCCTTGTAATATGGCGACACCTATTGTGAATAAGATGGAATACACGACTTCAAACAAGATGGAGCGTGCAATCACAGGCGAAATGATAAAGGAAACCTGCATTCCCATCAAAGTGGACAGATTAGGAAACATTATTGAACTAAACGGACAGAAACGATGAGTTGTACCCAAATTGGTTACAACTGGACAAAATGAAACATTATGATTAAACGAACCCTCTTTTTCGGCAATCCCGCCTACCTGTCGTTGAAAAACGCCCAGTTGGTCATCAAACTGAACGATGCGAATACGGGTCAGGACGTGACCAAGACCGTCCCCATCGAGGACATCGGCGTGGTGGTGCTCGAAGACCGCCAAATCACCATCACCAACGGGGCGATGGACGCCTTGCTGCAAAACAACTGCGCCGTGGTCACCTGCGACGAAAGACACATGCCTGCTGGCATGTTGCTGCCCTTGGAAGGCCACACGGTGCAAAGCGAGCGTTTCCGGATGCAGATTGAGGCTTCGTTGCCGTTGAAGAAGCAATTGTGGCAACAGACCGTGCAGGCCAAAATCCGCAACCAAGCCTCGGTGCTGAAGCGGATGAGCAACGTTGAGATTGGTTGTATGCAGGCTTGGGCCAACGACGTGAAAAGCGGCGACAGCGAAAACCTCGAAGGTCGCGCCGCGGCCTATTATTGGAAGTCGGTCTTCCCCGAAATGGAGCGTTTCGTTCGCGACCGCGAAGGCGACGCGCCCAACAATTTGCTCAACTACGGCTATGCCATCGTCAGGGCGGTGGTGGCAAGGGCGTTGGTGGCCAGCGGATTGTTGCCCACTTTCGGCATCCACCACCACAACCGCTACAACGCCTTCTGTTTGGCCGACGACATCATGGAGCCTTACCGTCCTTACGTTGACGAACTGGTGATACAAATCCTCAGAAGTGGCACGGATTGCAGCGAACTCACCACCGACCTGAAACGGCAACTGCTGGGCTTGCCCGTGAAGGAAGTGGTCATCAACGGCCAACGAAGTCCGCTGATGAACGCGGCCACGCAAACCACCGCATCTTTGTGCAAATGCTTCAGCGGCGAATTGCGGAAGGTGGCGTATCCCGTAATGGAGCTTTGACATGGACCGTTTTAGCGAATACCGAATCATGTGGGTGCTGGTGCTTTTCGACTTGCCGACGGATACGAAGAAGGAACGCAAGGCCGCTGCCGACTTCCGCAAGCGCATTATGGCCGACGGCTTTACGATGTTCCAGTTTTCCATCTACTTGAGGCATTGTCCAAGCCGTGAAAACGCCGAAGTCCACATCAAGCGCGTGAAGTCGTTCATGCCTGAATATGGCGAGGTGGGCATCCTGTGCATCACCGACAAGCAGTTTGGCGACATGGAGATTTTCAGCAACAGCAAGCCCAAGGCGGTTGACACGCCATGCCAGCAGTTGGAGTTGTTTTGAAACGGAAAACTGGTCATGACAAAGAAAAATCCCGCTCGGATGGGCGGGATTTTTCTTTTTTGAAACAACTTCCAAGTTGTTGTGGCTCTTTGATTTACCCATATCGTGGTTGTTTCAAAGAGCAAAGATACAAGATTTTTGAAAGCAATTCACAACTTGCGGTAATGCCTCATGTATTGCTCAGGCGGTTGTTTCAAAGAGCAAAGATACAAGATTTTTGAAAGCAATTCACAACCCACCGACACCCGTCTATTGGTGCGATGCCGGTTGTTTCAAAGAGCAAAGATACAAGATTTTTGAAAGCAATTCACAACTAATTGCTGCAATCTGTTTCAGTTGGTTTTGGTTGTTTCAAAGAGCAAAGATACAAGATTTTTGAAAGCAATTCACAACATATTAGGGTTCCATAGTCTTCAAGCACACGGTTGTTTCAAAGAGCAAAGATACAAGATTTTTGAAAGCAATTCACAACCCTTGCAATACGATAGTATTTGTACCATTGGTTGTTTCAAAGAGCAAAGATACAAGATTTTTGAAAGCAATTCACAACTAGGATAATATTGATATAACATAATAGGATGGTTGTTTCAAAGAGCAAAGATACAAGATTTTTGAAAGCAATTCACAACGTGTTGCCCGTTTGCTGCAATTGTCGTAAAGGTTGTTTCAAAGAGCAAAGATACAAGATTTTTGAAAGCAATTCACAACACAGCAATTACGGCCAATCGTGAAATTAAGGGTTGTTTCAAAGAGCAAAGATACAAGATTTTTGAAAGCAATTCACAACTTATTCCGCCGAAGTTAGTCGCGGCTGTCCGGTTGTTTCAAAGAGCAAAGATACAAGATTTTTGAAAGCAATTCACAACGATATGATTCTAATTCATATTTTATTTCAGGTTGTTTCAAAGAGCAAAGATACAAGATTTTTGAAAGCAATTCACAACTGGATGGTGTAGATGAGGTTTCCGCCTGATGGTTGTTTCAAAGAGCAAAGATACAAGATTTTTGAAAGCAATTCACAACTGAATTTTCGCTCGTAGGCTTTGCGCTCGGGGTTGTTTCAAAGAGCAAAGATACAAGATTTTTGAAAGCAATTCACAACTGACCTTATCAACTAAAACAATCTACTAACGGTTGTTTCAAAGAGCAAAGATACAAGATTTTTGAAAGCAATTCACAACCGTGCCAGATAAAATCTCCGTGATTCGTCGGTTGTTTCAAAGAGCAAAGATACAAGATTTTTGAAAGCAATTCACAACGAACTCGATGATACACGAACTGCGGCACTTGGTTGTTTCAAAGAGCAAAGATACAAGATTTTTGAAAGCAATTCACAACTACTTGAGCCGCTATGAGGAAGGCAAAAATGGTTGTTTCAAAGAGCAAAGATACAAGATTTTTGAAAGCAATTCACAACTTTGTCATTGTTGTTTTCGCCGGTTTTATCGGTTGTTTCAAAGAGCAAAGATACAAGATTTTTGAAAGCAATTCACAACGCCCTCTTTCATCGCGTGGGCGGTCTCGGTGTTGTTTCAAAGAGCAAAGATACAAGATTTTTGAAAGCAATTCACAACTGGACCGCCTGCGGGCTACCGTGCAAGGCGGGTTGTTTCAAAGAGCAAAGATACAAGATTTTTGAAAGCAATTCACAACCAAGTAGCAGAAGCGGTAGTGCTCAACAAGGTTGTTTCAAAGAGCAAAGATACAAGATTTTTGAAAGCAATTCACAACGGAAATGAAATCGAGGCAAAAGGCGACGAGGGTTGTTTCAAAGAGCAAAGATACAAGATTTTTGAAAGCAATTCACAACAATTGGCGGCAACAAGGCCGCCAATTCGTTGTTGTTTCAAAGAGCAAAGATACAAGATTTTTGAAAGCAATTCACAACGTCGTCGGGAAACGTGCATTCGGGAATGCGGTTGTTTCAAAGAGCAAAGATACAAGATTTTTGAAAGCAATTCACAACACAACACACTCCCATCGCAAGCGTGAAAGCGTTGTTTCAAAGAGCAAAGATACAAGATTTTTGAAAGCAATTCACAACTGCCAACTTCGACAACCTGACAACCGCAAAGTTGTTTCAAAGAGCAAAGATACAAGATTTTTGAAAGCAATTCACAACGCAGACGCTGAAAGCGTTTCCAGTATCAAAGTTGTTTCAAAGAGCAAACTTACATAAAAATCCCGAATTATAAGCCAGATGGATAAAAATCGTGGAAAAGTCAAGGCCACAGCGTAACTTTGCAGCCGAACGGGTCGGGCTTCACAGCCACCCAAGTAACTAGTT
>JAFSJF010000049.1 GCA_017439405.1 Bacteroidales bacterium | reverse complement strand
CTGAGCTACGGTACCTCCGTTTATCGGCTGCAAAAATACCACTTTTTTTCGGATGGGCAAGAAAAAAAATGAAAAAAAAGACATTTTTTTGTCCATAAAAAATGTTTCTCACTGTTAACCAACCATATAAAACATTTCTATTACAAAGAATGCAATAAAAATTTGTTCGTGGAGTTAAAAAATCGGATATTTGCAGCGTCAAACGGGCTTTTTGTCGCTTGTTAGCACGTGGCAGAAGGCTTCATCTTGAAAAAATGAACAACTCTATAGTGAAAAGACTCCTTGTATCCACGCTGTTGGCGCTCTTCAGTGCAGGCGCTTATGCCCAAGCTGACGTGGAATCGCCCTATTCCATGTTTGGAATCGGCCAGTTGGCCAACAAGTCGATGAATGTCAGGCTGAAAGGCATGGGCGGGCTGAAAAACGCCATGTATGGACCGGGGCTGATTAATTCGGGCAATCCGGCATCCTACGCCAAGATTGACTCGTTGGCATTCCTGTTTGATGCCGGTTTTTATTTCAAGACATCCAATTTCAGCACCTCCAACCTCACCGAGCAGGCGGCCAACGCCTCGTTTGACCATGTCTTCATGGCCTTCGGCTTGACAGACTGGTGGAAACTCTCATTGGGCGTTCAGCCATACAGCACCATGGGCTATACGATGCTGATCGATTCCCACGACCCGTTGGTGGGCAACTACACCACAGCCTTCGTAGGCTCGGGCGGCATGAACCAGGCGGCGATTGGAACGGCTTTCAAGATAGGCAGGCATTTTTCGGTAGGCGCCCATGCCAAGTACGTCTTTGGCGACTCCAAGATGCAGACGACCCTTTATTTCCCCGACTCGACCTACAAGATTGGGTCGCGCAGAAGCGACGACTTGATGGTTTCGTCCTTCAAGTTCGACTACGGCTTGCTGTACGACACCGAAATAGGGAGCGACTATAGCCTCAGTGTCGGTGTTACCTACGACCAGCAAATCGGGCTGCGAGGCAAGAACACCACCTTCGTCCGCACCATTGCAGCCGACAGTTATTCCGACATAGAGTATTTGATTGACACTGTGTTGTATGAAGTCGATGGCCAATCGAAACTGACCATGCCGCAAGGGGTGGGGGCGGGGTTTGCCCTGCAGAAGAACAACAAGTGGTGCTTGGGTGCCGACTTCGACTGGATGCAGTGGTCGCGCTTCGCCCGCGACGGAGCCAATGACAGTTTGGACAATTCGTGGCGGGTGACGGTGGGTTTTGAATACATCCCCACCTATTCGTCCATCTCCAATTATTTCAGACGGATCACCTACCGCATCGGCGGATTCTACGAACAATCATACGTGAAAGTGAGAGGCCACGGCTTGGACAAGATGGGCGTTGCCGTGGGTGCGTCGCTGCCCTTGCCCCGATCCCAATCGAAAGTCAACTTCGCCCTTGAGGTGGGCCGGTTCGGCACGAAAGCCGACGGACTGATACAGGAGAACTACCTGAAGTTGGACGTCAGCGTTTCGGTGTTTGAGCGGTGGTTCATGAAACGCAAGTACAAGTAAGGTTGCCGCCCGTGAGATTTTGGAACGATATTTGAAGACAGAGAAAGCAAGTTTAACCTTTAAAAGAGATAAGAAATGAAAACTAACAGATTTGTGTTGATTGCCGTCATGATTGGAATGGCAATGAGTGTAAACGCACAAGAGACCAAAGAGTCGAAGTATGGTGCCGACAGCGTTGCCTGCGTGACCAACATCTCGATGTATCGTGAGTATTTCAAGCAATGGGAAGCGGCCAAGTATGCCCCCGAAGCCTTCAGCAACGAGATGGTCACCGCATGGCGCGAAGTGTTCCTCAACTGCCCTCGGGCCAGCCAACTTGTCTATACAAACGGCGAGAAGATCATGGACTACTTCATTCGCACCAGGCCGAATGACAAGGATGCGTACATCGACACGCTTTGCATGTTGATGGACACGCGAGCCCAATCCTTCCCCACCGACCCGAAGACGGGCGCCTCGCAGGTGGCAAGCATCAAGGGCAGAAAAGGCATGTTGATCTACACCTATAACAAAGGCCGCTACGAAGAGGCCTACAACGTCCTGAAGGAAGCTGTCGCCCTCGACCCTTCGCAACTTCAGGGTGCCATTCTCGACTCCTACTTCAAGTCAACCATCGACATGGTCAACAACGGCAAGGAAGAAGGCATGACGGTGATCAACGTCTATCAGGAGCTTTCCGAAGTGCTTGACGACAACATCAAAGTGCTGGCCGAAAGCGTGGTGCAGCTTGAAGAAGCCAAGGCCGCTGCCGAAGAGGGTGGCGACACGGATGCCGTGGCTGGCTTCGACAAGCAGATCGAGAAAAACGAGAAGTCAATCAACAACAACAAGGTAGTGAAAAGCAACATCGACAACCTCTTCCAGCCCTTCGCCTCATGCGACGACCTGATCAAGGTGTTCAGCGCCAAGATGGCCGAAACGCCTGACGACGTCAACCTGCTGAAGCGCATCACCACCATCCTTGACAAGAAGGAATGCACCGAATCGAAGCTCTTCCTCGATGCCGCCGTCAAGCTGAACGAGCTGGAACCCAGCCCCGAGGCTTCCTACAGCTTGGGCATCAAGTTCTTCAAGGACAAGAAATATAGCGACGCCGCCACGTTCTTCGAGCAAGCCACGAAGACCGAGAACAACGACCGTAAATACCGTGCCTACCGCAACTTAGGCATGTGCTACGAGAACATGGGCAGCCTGTCGCGTGCTCGCGACACCTACAGGAGAGCCGCCCAGATTGACCCGACCAACGGCGAGCCTTACCTCCTCATCGGCATGCTCTACGCCGGAAGCGCCAAGCAGTTCAGCGGCGAAATCGAAAGCGGCGCCGTGTATTGGGCCGCCGTCGACAAGTGCCTCAAGGCCAAGCAGATTGACCCTTCGTGCTCCGAAAAAGCCAATGCCTTGATTCGCGCCTATAGCGCCGCCTTCCCGACGATGGAAAAGATTTTCTTCAACGACTACAACGAAGGTCAGTCGTTCAACGTGGGCGGATGGATTGGCGAGACCACCACAATCAGAGCCAAGAAGTAATTGAAACCTTTTTGGAACATAATGGCACGACTCAACATCACAGCTTTTGCGGCTGTGATGTTGTTTTCGTGTGAGAACCCTTACTCCGTCATCAACCAGATGGGTTCCGACGACACGCTTTCGGGCATCGTGGCCGACAGTGTCGTCTTCTATCGCAGCGATTCGGGCATCGTGAGGATGGAACTGCGCACGCCAAGGCTGGTACGCATGAACAACGAGGAAGACCTGCTGGAGTTCCCCTTGGGATTTGTCGCGATCATGTACGACAAACAGCATCGTCCGACCACGGAAGTCAAGGCCGACTATGGCAAGAACCACGGCAAGCTCAGCATGATAGAAGCCATCGGAAACGTGAGCGTGGAGAGCATGGGCAACGACCAAGTCATGTATTCGGACAAGCTCTACTGGTTCCAGAAGGACAGGATGCTCTACACCCGATCGCACGTGCGCATCGTGACCCCCGACAAGCAAATCGAGGCCGACAGCCTCGTTGCCGACGAAGACTTTTCTGAATACACCATGTATTCGGGCAGTGCCTTACTTGAAGTGGACGAAGAATAGACGGTCATGGGCAATTGGATCATCGTAGCGGTCACCTTGTTTTTCTCGGCCCTTTGCTCCGGCCTCGAAATCGCGTTCAACAGCATCAACCGCCTCCAGCTTGAGGTGGAGCTGACCAAGAACACCTTCTCGGCGCGGCTCATCCGCCTTTTCCTCAAGGATCAATCGCGGTTCATCACCTCGCTGCTGCTGGGCAACAACATCGCGCTCATCGTCTATGGCATGAGCATGTCGCAAATCCTCGACGCGCCTGTCACCCACTGGCTTCAGGCCGTGTCGCTCAGCAACGACTTCACGACCCTATTAGTGAAGACCGTACTCGCCACGTTGCTCGTGTTGCTCGTCGGCGAGTTTCTCCCAAAAACGCTGTTCCGCATCAACCCCAAATTCATCCTCACTTTCTTCGCCCTGCCGACTTTCGTTTGCTATTGCCTGCTCTACCCGCTGATTCTCATCTACACGGGAATCTCGCTGTTCATCATACGCCACGTGCTCAGGCTCAAGATGGACAACGAGGAATACAAGTTCAGCACCGTCGATTTGAGCGACTTCATCGCTGAGTATGCCGACACGGAAGAAGCCGACCGCGACATGAAACAAGAAATCCAATTGTTCCAGAACGTGATGGAATTCCGCTCGGTGAAGCTCCGCGAATGCATGGCTCCGCGCAACGAAATCGAGGCGGTTAGGCTGGCGGCCAGCATCCCCGAGGTGAAGACCAAGTTCGAGGAGACCAAGCACTCCAAGCTGATCGTGTATTCCGACAACATCGACGACATCGTGGGCTATGTCCACCTGAACGACGTGGTGCGCGTCATCGCCGACGGACGCGAGGCAGGGCTTCGGGAAATCGTCCGCCCGATTGACTTCTTCCCCGAGACTTACACTGCCGAGCACCTGTTGCGGCATCTCATCCAGAAGCACCAAGGCGTGGCCGCGGTAGTCGATGAGTTCGGCGGAACGGCCGGCATCGTCACGATGGAAGACGTTGTGGAGGAAATCTTCGGCGAAATCGACGACGAATACGACGTGGAGGACGAGACGCAGAAGGTGGAGGGCAACGGCGCCTACGTCTTCTCGGCAAGGCTGGAGATTGACTACCTAAACGAGACCTACAAGCTCGACTTGCCCGTCAGCGACGACTACGAGACCCTCGCCGGCATGATCTTGCACTATTGCGAAAGCATTCCCCAGCAGGGCGAGGAACTGCATGTGGGCCGCTATCAAGTGAAAATCCTCAAGGCATCAGACATAAAACTGGATGAAGTGGAACTGAAACTAATCGACAATTAAATGAATACCAACAGGTTGTGACGATATTTCCCCCACTTGAAAATAAAAATTGGGCAAACTTCCCTTTGCGTCGAAAAGTTTCCTAAATTTGCAGGCTCAAAATTTGAAGTATTAATAAACAAAAAATAGGCAAATCATTATGGCAGCAATTGAAAAAATCAGGAGGCACAGCGGATTGCTTATCGCAATCATCGGCCTCGCATTGTTAGCGTTCGTCTTGCAAGACCTGTTCCAGAGCCAAGGCCGGAACCGCGAGTACAACATCGCCGTCATCGACGGAGAAAAGATCCCTTATCAGGACTTCGAGGTCCAAAAGGAAAAGAACCTCAACAACAGAAGGGGTTCTGGCACGCTCACATCGACGGAGACCTACAGCATCTACAACAGCACATTGGACGGGATTGTGAAGGAACACATCATGTCCAATGAATATAAGGCCGCTGGAATCAACGTCTCGTCGGAGGAGCTTTACGACCAGTTCGTGGGCGAAACGCCGCACGATTGGGTCGTGCAGAGCTTCCGCAACCCCGACGGCAGCTTCAACCGCGAAATGATGGAGTATTACCTCCAGAACCTCAACGACCTTCCCGCCGATGCCCGTGCGCAGTGGATGGACTTTGAACGCGCCTTGAAGGATAACTGCCTCGAAACCAAGTTCAACAACTTGGTGAAGGCTTCCTATTTCGTACCCACCAAACTGGCCGAAAAATATTACCAAATCAAGAACGAGAAGGCATCTGCCGACATCGTCGCCTTGAGATACAGCACCATTCCCGACTCGACCGTCACCGTGACCGACAAGGACAACAAGGCTTTCTACGAGGAGAACAAATATCGCTACGAGACCGACGAGCGCCGCGACATCGAATACGTGCTGTTCGAGATCAAGCCGTCGCTCGAGGACAGGCAGGATGCCCTGAAAAACGTGCAAAGCCTGAAGGCCGATTTCGCCTCCACCGACAACCCTGTCAACTTCGTCAATGCCAACTCAGACCAACGCTACGACAGCACTTGGCTGAGCCGCAAGGACGTGCCGCAACAGATTGAGAAGACCGTCTTCGACAATGGCAACGGCGTGGGATTCGTATTTGGCCCATACGAAGACAAGGAAGCCTTCAACCTCGTTCGTATCATCGACCTGCAAGACCGTGCCGACTCGCTCCGCGCCAGCCATATCCTCATCAGCTATGAAGGTGCCTTGAGAAGCACTGACAGCATCACCAAGGAGCAAGCCCAAGCCAAGGCCGACAGTCTGCTTAACGTGCTGAAAAAGAACCCCAAGAACGAAGAACTGTTTGCCGAACTCGCCAAACAGTTCTCCACCGACCAAGGCTCGAAAGAAAAGGGCGGCGACCTCGACTGGTTCACCGATGGCACCATGGTAACCCCGTTCAACGAGTTTGTAATGAGCAACCCCGTCGGTGCCTTGGACATCGTGGAGACCGATTTCGGATTCCATATCATCAAGGTGACCGGCAAGACCACGCCCCAACCCAAGGCACGCTTGGCCTTCCTGAAACACGAAATCACCTCCAGCACCAAGACCTACCAAAACACCTTTGCTGAAGCCAACAAGTTCGTCACCGAGAACAAGACCTACGACCAGTTCAACGCCGCCATCGAGGAGCAGGGCCTTACCAAGCGCTCCATGCCCCGCATGAACGCATCGACCTATCAAATTGCCGGCATCGAAAACCCGCGCGAAATCGTTCGCTGGGCCTTCAAGGACGACACCAAGGTTGGCGACATCTCCTCCATCTTCGATATGGACAACATGTTTGTCGTGGCTGCGCTAACCAACATCGTTCCGGAAGGCTATGCCCCGCTGAACGTGGTAGCCGAACAAGCCAAATACCAGATTATCAACAAGAAAAAAGGTGAAATGGCTGTTGAAAAGATGAAAGCCTATGGCACGGATGTGAATCGTATGGTCAGCGAATTGGGAGCCGAGTCCACCACAGTATCCGACATCAGCATCGACTCGCGTGTGTTGGGCAACTTTGGTGTCGAATCCGACATCATCGGCACTCTCCTCGGCATGAAGGACGGCGAGCAAGTGGGACCCGTGGCGGGCAATTCGAGCGCATTCATCGTGAAAAACGTGAAAATCACCGCTCCTGAAGCCACTACCGACTACAGCGACATCCTACGCGAAAAGACCAGCCAATTCAACAACAAGGTTTTGGGAGGCTCAGTTTACAACGCGTTGAAAAACAACGCCAAAATTGAGGACAACAGAGCTAAATTCTACTGATATTGAATCGGCCTGAAGAATGAAGGTGCGTCAGTGAAGGCGCACCTTTTTTCGTGAATGGATAATAAAGGCCGTATTTGGTCGTTATCATTATCTAATGTACCGGTTTTGAAAACTAAAATTCATCAGATATGAAAAAAACAAACATGATGCTTGCGCTGGTCGGAGTGCTGTTGCTTGTGGCCGGCTGTCAAAAGAAAGTGGACGTGGCATTTACCACACCAACGGTCAACGTAGCTGCGGAAGGCGGCGAAGTAACGGCATCGTTGACCTCAAACGGCGACTGGACAGTGGATTCGCATCCCGAATGGCTCACCGTTTCCCCGATGTATGGTTCGGGCGACACGCCGCTCAAGCTCTACGTTTACGCCAACGATGGCCAAGAAGCCCGCTCGGGCGAAGTCGAAGTGTCGTCGAAAGACAACTCAGCAAAACTGACTGTAACCCAGGGGTTTGTGGAAACCTATCTCAGAGTGACACCGGAGACCTATTCCACCGACCGCTTTGGCGGCTCGTTTGAAATCAACGTGGAATCCAACCTGGAATGGACGCTTACCGACATTCCAGACTGGATTACGGCTTCAGTGACCGAGGGTTCAAACGATGGTCAAATTGCCTTAACGATTGCGCCTATTACTTTTGAGGTTGCGGAAGACCGTCAGGCCACCCTGTTCGTTGATGGTGGCGACCTCAAAGCACCTGTGACTGTGGTTCAGTCTCACGAATCGCTCCAGATTTTCGAAGTTACCCCTTCCGAACTCGAGTTATCTTACTTAGGTGGCACGGCATCTCTTACGGTGAGAAGCACTTTGCCTTGGACTGCGACCGCCGATGCCGATTGGATTACGATTAGCCCCAATTCAGGCGACGAAAACAGCGAAATGACGGTCATTATTGTTGAAAACACCGAGTTTGCAAGCCGCAAGGAAAACATACGTTTTTCCTACACCTATCCTGGTGGTACGACGGGGGATGCCAACGTTTTGGTGCGTCAAGAAGCGGCACCCGACCCGCATTTCCTGACGGTTGATCCGCAAGAACTGACATTCGGCAAAGACGGCGGAACGGCGGAAATCACCATTGCTTGCGATACCGGCTGGGAAACCGAATTGCTGAGCGAATGGGCATCCGTGTCGGCCTCAAGCGGCACAGGCAACGCCACGCTAACACTCACCGTAAGCCAAAACGTAGTGACTGAGCCTCGCACCGTTGACTTCTGGGTTCTCTCAGGCAACTTGAAGCGCAATGTCGTGGTTAGCCAAGAGAAAGGCGACGAATTGCCCACCGTTGCACTAGCACCCGACACGGTCTTTGTCAGCTCAAGTGGCGCAGTCAAGAACTTGACCATCAGTTCCAACACATCATGGATGCTACAATCGAACTCCTCGTGGATCATGCTGCTTTCACCCACGGGCAGCGGCAATGGCACGAGAGAGTTCATCGTCGATAGCAACTTGTCGAGCGAGCCTAGATACGGCCAAATTGTCGCTGTGCACGACAATCAAGTCATGGACATGGCAGTGGTGGCTCAGGAAGGCAAACTGTATCTATTGGAGACCGACATCACCGAAATCGCGGCACGTCCAGAAGGTGGCGAATACACCATCAACGTCACTTCGACGATGAACTGGACTGTGGAGAAAGGGGCAAATTGGCTCAAATACACACCCACGAGCGGTACAGGCAATGGGCAGGTGGTGGTCATCGTGGATCCTCTGAATTCGCCACGGCCACGCGAAGCCGTCATTCATATCCTTGCCGAAAACGGAGCCACTGTGGTCGTCCACATCTCGCAAGGCGGATAATAATGAGCCTGCTTCACGAAAAAGGGTGTGCTTTGAATGCTGCACACCCTTTTTCGTTTTTTGCTGGCAAAGTTAAAACCCGAAGCTGAACCAGTACCAGAACTTGTTCTCCATTTCCTTCCAGGCTTGGCGCGTGGAGGCGGCGAAGTCGGAGGTGTATTGGTTGAGCAGTTCGGTGGCTTCCTTGGTCTTGTTGTCGGCAATCAGGGCCTTGGCTCTGTCCTCGACGGTGGGGATTTCGTCGAAGGCCTTCTGCTCGAAGCGGTTGGCGTTGTCCATTAGGGTCTTCTTGCAGCGGCCCCATTGCACGGTGGCGAGCTTGTTGGCCTTGCGGTAGTGCCAAATCCAAGCCTCGTCGCGATAGCGGAGCTGGCCGCACTTGTCGAAGCCGTCGGGCACGGTGGTCGAACCGGAGAAAATCGGGATGCGCGGGCTTTGTCCCGGGTTGTCGCAAGCCATCCAGCAGATGGCGCCGATTTCGTCAGGCACCCAGCTGCGGCATTGGATGATGTGGTGGTAGCTGCTCCACGCCACGGCCACGGTGCGCTGGAAGTTCACGGTGCCCGGAGCAAGGTAATTGAGCGTGTTCTGCATGGTGCCATTCATCCACGGGTTGGCAATGGGGCTGATGATGGTGTCGTTCACCACGGTGCCGTCGTCTTGGCGTTTCTTGCTGACCATCTTCACGTTGCGTGTCATGTCCATGTCGGTGCCTTCGTAGGTGCTGCGGAAGAGTTCCATCACCTTGCGCACATCGACGTTCTCGTCGGGCTTCACCGAGAAGGGCAGTTCGGGCATGTCGCGGTTGAGATTCAATGAAGGCGCAAGTTGGCTAAGGATGAAGAACTCGCGGTCGCTGTAGTTCTTGCCGCCGCCATATTCGGCGCGGAAGGCTTTCCAGAAGATGAAGTCGCCTTGGCCGTCCCAAAGGCCGTACTTTTTGGCCACGGCCTCGCAGTTGTCGGAGCAGTAGAAGTCCTTGCTCTTGCGCTCGAGTTTGCCGATGCGGGCGATGTTGGCCGAAACGCCCACCTCGTCGTCGGGGATGCGCTTGGCGGCCCACACGCCACCGATCTTGTCGGGGCCTTCGCCGAGGATTTCCATCTGCCAAACCTCGTTCTTGTCGGCGATGGTGATGCACTCGCCGCCGTCGCCGTAGCCGTATTCCTTGATGAGCTTGCCGATGAGCTGGATGGCGTCGCGGGCGTTGTCGCAGCGCATCAGGGCCACGCGCTCCAGCTCTTCGATCATGAACAGGCCTTTGTTGTTCACCAAGGTGTCGGGGCCTGAGAAGGTCGTCTCGCCGATGGCCAATTGTTTCTCGTTGAGGCAGGGATAGGCCGTGTTGAGGTAGGAATAAGTGTGTTCCACTTGTGGAATCTCGCCGGCAAGTTCCACCTTGCGGTTGTCGAAGGGGTCTTCGGTGTGCATGGTGCCTTTATAGACCTTGTACATCTCGCCTTTTTCATGGTCTTCGGCAGGTTCCCAGCGCATCCAGGTGCGGTAGCGGCCGTCGCAGGTGTGCGAGGTGATGACGGAGCCATCGGTGGAGGCTTTCTTGCCTACCATGATGCTCGTGCAGTTGGCCCCAACGAGCCTTTCGTTTTCGTCTTGGGCCATGGCGTTGAAGCCGATGAGCAGAAGACTTGTTAAGAGTAATGATTTGATTTTAAGCATGATAATGTAGATTTATTAATGATGATTCTTCTTTTGAAAGTCCAAAGATAGAAAAGAAAAGCGTTGGTCGGCCAAAAAAACGCCGAAAATGTCTTGAAACCGAGCAAGTCCCATAAGAACCTTGACCAAAACTCCAATTTTTTTCGAGTTTTGGTCAAGGTTCTTGGGTTTGTCCCGATGGGATGCCGGAAAACACGAATTTTTCCAAAAATTCGATTTTTCCCTTGCGCAATCCAAATTCTTTGTATTTTTGCCACCGTCAAGGCAAATAGCCCTGGCCAGAGAAAGCGCATTCTTCGCTTTGTTCCTCGACCGTGAACTTGCACAACTCACTATTATGAAGGAATAATGAAGGAGATGGTTGCTTTCACTGTTATGATTGTATTTCCATATACGTTCATAAACAGTGGAGCAATTCCCTATCCATTGTTTTTCATAATATGGGAGTGCAAGCCCAACGGTCGGAAAATAAGGATAAGTTTGGGAGGCTCCGCTCTGTTACCGTTTAAACAAAAAGTGTATCACTTGCGCCTTGGGCCGAGGGGCAAACAAAAAAAGGAGGTTTTTATGAAGAAAACGACTCTACTAACGAAAGGGCGATGGCGTACCGCCCTGCTTGTACTGCTGCTGAGTTTGGCGGGGATGGGGAAAGGGTATGCTGATGGTTTTGATTTTTCAGCCGTTTGTCCATCGGGACAAACCTTGTATTACAAAATAATAGATGGAACTAATCGATGTGTTGAATTAACAGTACCTTACGGGTGGCCTTCTGGCATCCCGGGAGAGGAAGCACCACAAGCATGGTATGGTTATTCCAAACCAATAGGTAATGTGATAATTCCAGAGTCTGTCAACGGTTACATGGTGACCTCCATTGGCGGATATTTTACTGTCGAATACGACCAAAGCACTTCTTTTTCTGGATGTACAGGCGTTACTCAAGTTACTATTCCCAATTCTGTTGAAATAATAAAACAGTATGCTTTTGAGGGGTGTACTGGTTTAACTTCGGTGAATATTGGAAACTCTGTAAAAACAATTGAACACGGTGCTTTTTGGGGATGTACAAAATTGACTTCAATTACTATTCCTAATTCCGTAACGTATCTTGATGGTTTTTCTAACTGTACAGGATTGACGTCTTTCATAATTCCTAATTCTGTTGAGACTATTGGATATCTTGCCTTCACAAACTGTACGGGACTTACCTCAATTACAATTCCAAATTCTGTGAAGGAGATTGAAGATGGTATTTTTTATGCTCAGCCCTATCATCCTTCGGGCGGTGCATTCCTTGGTTGTTCAAATTTGACTTCTGTAAGTATTGGTGATTCTTTACAGAAAATCGGTGATTTGGCTTTTTTTGGATGTTCAAAACTTACGAACATTAATATTCCAAACACGGTTGTGACTATAGGAGGTGGCGCTTTTTCTGATTGTATAGGTCTATCCTCAATAGTGATTCCTAATTCTGTAATCAATATTGAAGATGGAGGGGGTTATACAGGAGGTGGTAGTATCTATCCCAAAGGTGCTTTTAGCGGTTGTACCAATTTATCATCTGTCATTATTGGTGAATCGGTGTCGAAAATAGGTAGTTTAGCATTCTATGGTTGTACAAGGCTTAATTCAGTTGTCATCCCTAATTCTGTTGAAACTATTGGAGGCGGCGCTTTTGCTGGTTGTGTTGGCCTGACGTCAATAACGATTCCTAATTCTGCAAAAAACATCGATGACGCTGTTGTAATTTATAGTTCTCCGATAGATACAATAGGTGCTTTTAGGGGCTGTTCTGGATTAACTACAGTTAGTAATTCTGCTGAAAGCATAGGGGAAAGGGCTTTCTTTGGTTGTGATAATTTAACCACCATTACCATTGGTAAATCCGTAAAAAGAATAGGAGCAAAGGCTTTCGCCAACAATCCAAGGTTGAACATGGTCTATTACAACGTAGAAGAAGCCTTAGAGGTTGACTCTATTTTCAATTGGCTTGGGATTGGGATTCATATCCCCAATCCAATCACTGATGCTTTTGACAATTGCCCCAACCTCACCACTATCCACATCGGGCCTGATGTGAAACAGATCGGCTCCTACATCTTCAAGGGCTGCAATACGGTGCATTTCGTTGTGGCATTGGGGCCTACGCCTGCCGTGTTGGATGCCGGTGCCTTCTCCGACATCGTTGAGAACTCCATGCTGATGGTTTCGTGCGGCAACAAGGTGACTTATTTTTCCGTTTGGAACATGTTCCCTTTCAACAACATCATCGAGGACTGCGGACAATATTCTGTTAGCATGAATAATATCGGTGCTGGTGGCAACGTGTCGGCATCAACGGCACAAGCCCAGATGGGGCAAGAGGTGCAACTCACGGTTACGCCCAACGCGGGTATGATGTTGTCTTCCATTTCAGTATGCAATGTCTCAGACCCCACGCAAACCATCCCTGTTTATCCCATCGGCAAAAGCAGTTTAAAATATGGCTTTATCATGCCGCCGTTTGGCGTTTCGGTCACGGCTACCTTTGCAGCGGGCACCTCGGTTGGTGAGAACAACAGCATTTCAGCTTCGGTTTATCCCAACCCCACCAACGGCCAAATCAAAATTGAAGCCGAAAGCCTCAAGTACATTACTATCAGCAACATGCTTGGCCAATGCGTCTATGAAGGCAAGGCGAGTGGTAAAGCGTTTGCATACGATTTCGGCAGACATGGCGCAGGGGTTTACCTTGTCCGCATCGAGACAGGAGAAGGTGTGGCCACGAAACGGGTGGTCGTAACGCGATGATTCACCTGTAGAGACGCATTGAATGCGTCTCTCATGGGCAAAAACGATTCAGGGGAGACGCATTCCATGCGTCTCTACAGCAAACAAAGAAACATCAGGGCTGTCATGTTTTTGGCGGCCCTGTTTTGGTTCGTCCAGCACGAACGCAATCTAACGGGTGGAAGTCCCCAGCACGCCCTTATAGATTATTCTTTATGCTACAAACCGTCAAAATCTTCAAAAATTATCTGGATTTTGACGGTTTCTGACGATTTTTTACCCACAAATCACTTCAGCCGTGCCCCCCAACTCCCTAGCCAAGGCAAAAACCATCAATCCTCCGGGTGTAGAAAGTCTTGGTCGCCTTGCTCGTATGCCTAAGTCAACGAGATCTACATTTGTTTGAGAAGCATAAATCATAAAAGCGAACTTATCGTAAGCGTATAACCTGACGAAAGCGAAAAATTCTTTTCCAAATGCTTGCATTTCCCAAAAATTCCCTACCTTTGAAGCGTTTTTTGAAAGCACCTTATTATTATATGCATCACATCTTTAGTAATATGGTTTACTTGAACGTCAAGGAACGCGACCGCTTCTGACTTCCCCAAAGTCACGGAGTGACGACGGCTATTTGGCAGGCTGTGAAATGAAATGGAACTCCTGCCGACAAAAAACGACAATCAATTCAACATTTCAACAATAAACAATCAACATCATGGAATTACCATTTGCAGAAGCGTGGAAAATCAAGATGGTCGAACCCATTAAGAAATCCACCCGCGAACAACGCGAAAAGTGGCTCAACGAAGCCCACCAAAATGTCTTCATGCTGAAGAGCGACTATGTTTACATCGACCTGCTGACCGACAGCGGTACCGGCGCCATGAGCGACCGCCAATGGAGCGCGATGATGCAAGGTGACGAGAGTTACGGCGGTGCCCGCTCGTTCTATCACATGAAGGACACCATTACTGAAATCACTGGTTTCGAGTATGTTATCCCAACGCACCAAGGCCGTGCTGCCGAGAACGTGCTGTTCTCTTACCTCGTGAAGCCTGGTATGGTCGTGCCGGGCAATGCCCACTTCGACACCACCAAGGGCCACATCGAGAGCCGCAAGGCCTTCGCCATTGACGTGACCGTGCCCGAGGCTTACGACACCCAATTGGAAGTGCCTTTCAAGGGCAACGTCAGTCTTGAAAAACTGGAAAAGGTGCTGAAAGAGAACAAAGGCAATGTGCCGTTCATGGTACTCACCGTCACCAACAACACCGTTGGCGGCCAGCCCGTGAGCATGAAGAACATTCGTGAGACTTGCGAACTTTGCCACAAGTATGGTGTGCCGGTCAACATCGACAGCGCCCGTTTCATTGAGAACGCTTACTTCATCAAAACTCGCGAGGAAGGCTATGCCGACAAGACCCTGCGCGAAATCGCCCTTGAGATGTTCAGCTACGCCGACTCGATGACGATGAGCGCCAAGAAGGACGGTCTCGTCAACATGGGCGGCTTCATCGCCACCAACAAGAAGGACTGGTACGAAGGTGCCAAGCTGTTCTGCATCCCGTTTGAGGGCTTCCTCACCTACGGCGGCATGAACGGTCGCGACATGGACGCCTTGGCCGTCGGCCTGAAGGAAAACATTGAGTTCGAGATGGTCGAGACCCGCATCAAGCAGGTACACTACCTCGCCGCCAAGCTCGACGAGTACGGCATTCCTTACCAGCGTCCCGCCGGTGGCCACGCCATCTTCGTCGATGCCGACAAGGTGCTGACCAACATCCCGAAGGAAGAGTTCCCCGCCCAGACGCTGACCTGCGAGCTTTACCTCGAAGCCGGCATCCGCGCCTGCGAAATCGGCTACGTCCTGGCCGACCGCGACCCCGTCACGCGCCAGAACCGCTTCGGCGGCAACGACTTCGTGCGCCTCTGCATCCCGCGCCGCGTGTACACCAACAACCACATGGACGTGATTGCTGCCGCCCTGAAGAACGTCTACGACCGTCGCGACACCATCAAGCGCGGCCTCGAAATCACTTGGGAAGCCGAGCTGATGCGCCACTTCACCTGCCAGTTTAAGAGGCTGGGTTAAATGGGTGATAGATTGTATAATAAAGGCTTGTACATTGATGTACAAGCCTTTACTGTTTTTCACTCTTTCGTGTTCCGCTCCTTCACAATCTCTTCCTGACGGTCCTTCGGGGTCGGCATGTACTGGTGGAACTCCATCGAGTAGTTGGCGCGGCCCGAGGTGAGGTTGCGCAAGGCGGTGGCATAGCCGAACATCTCCATCAGCGGGACGAAGGCATCGAGCTTCTGCGAGCCCTTGCGAAAACGACGCATGGCCTCGATGCGGCCACGACGCTTGTTGAGGTCGCCTGTCACGTTGCCGATGTAGTCGTCGGGCGTGTTGATTTCCACCTTCATCACAGGCTCAAGCAGCACAGGGCTGGCTTTCATGAAGGCCTGCTTGAAGCACATCTGGGCGCAGAGCTGGAAGGCCATGTCGCTCGAGTCGACGGGGTGCGAGCTGCCGTCGACGAGGACGCACTTCACGTCCACCACGGGATAGCCCGCAAATGGGCCTTTGTTCATGGCAGCAGCCAGACCTTTCTGCACCGAGGGGATGTATTCCTTCGGAATCACGCCGCCCTTGGTGATGTCGACGAACTCGAAGCCGTTGCCAGGATTCGGTTCGAAGCGGATGACGGTGTGGGCGAATTGACCCTTGCCGCCAGTCTGCTTGGCGTATTTGTAGTTGCACTCGAACGGCGCAGTGATGGTCTCGCGGAATGACACCGAAGGCGCACCCACCGTCACAGGCACCTTGAACTCTTCCTTCAGGCGGTCGACGATGATTTCCAGATGCAGCTCGCCCATGCCCGCGATGATGGTCTCCTCCGTCTCCTCGTCGAAATGAGCGCGGAACGACGGGTCTTCGTTGCACAATTTGGCCAAGGCCTCGCCGAGCTTGTTGCGGTTCTTCTTGTCGTCGAGGTTCACCTTCATCTCGATGACCGCAGGCGGTATGTTGATGGATTCCAATAAGATAGGCTGGTCTTCATCACAGAGGGTGTCGCCCGTCTTGGTGTATTTCATGCCCACTAAGGCCACGATTTCGCCTGCGCTGGCCTCGGTGATTTCCTCGCGTTCCTTTGCCTTGATGCGGAAAATGCGGCCCACGCGCTCGCTCTTGGTCTTGTTGGTGTTGTAGACGCTCATGCCGTTCACGAGCTTACCGCTGAAGATGCGGATGAAGGTCTGCTGGCCCACATACGGGTCGTTGATGAGCTTGAAGGCCAAAGCCGAGAAAGGCTCATTCTCAGAGGGATTGCGGCGGTAGGTCTTCTCCTCGTTGGCGGGGTCGTGCGCGATGACGGCACCCAAGTCGTTGGGCGAAGGCAGGTAGTCGACGATGGCGTCGAGAAGGAGCTGGATACCCTTGTTCTTATAGGCCGCGCCACAGAGCACTGGCACCATCATCAGTTTGATGGTGGCCTGACGGATGGCAGCCATCAGCTTGTCGGTCGGGATTTCGGCATCCTCAAGGTAGAGTTCAGCAATTTCGTCGTCAAGGTCGGCCACTTTCTCGATGAGGTTGCGGCGAGCTTCAAGGGCTTGCTCCATCATGTTCTCCGGAATGGGGCCAACGATGCGTTCCTTCTCGATGAAGCGCACCGAGTTCATCTGCACCAAGTCGATCATGCCTTCAAAGGTGTTCTCCACACCGATGGGCAGATGCAGCGGCACCGCGTTGGCGCCCAGATATTTATGCATTTGATTGACGACCTCTTGGAAGTCGGCGCCCGTGCGGTCCATCTTATTGACGAAGGCAATGCGGGGCACGCGGTATTTGTCGGCCTGGTTCCACACCGTCTCCGACTGCGGCTCCACGCCACCTACGGCGCAGAACACCGCCACCATGCCGTCGATGACACGCAGCGAGCGTTCCACCTCGACGGTGAAGTCGACGTGGCCGGGGGTGTCGATCAAGTTGATTTGATAGCCGTTCCAATGTGCGGTGATGGCTGCTGAAGCGATGGTGATGCCGCGCTCCTGCTCTTGTTTCATAAAGTCCATGGTGGCTTGTCCATCATGCGTTTCACCCACCTTACGGTTGACGCCCGTGAAGAACAGGATGCGTTCCGAAACCGTAGTCTTTCCTGCATCGATATGCGCAGCGATACCGATGTTTCTCAATTTTGAAATGTTTAAGCTCATTCTTTTATCTGATTTTCAATTGTTTGCAACTTAATTATGGCTTTTGGTTTGGGGCTGCAAAGGTACGAAAAAGATTCGGAATGGCAATTCATTGGAATGCTTTCCTAAAAAATTGCGGACTTTCGGGCCATAAGCCCGAATCTTCAAGCGTTAAGGCCCGAAAGTTTGCTTTTCGCCCACGCTACAAACGGCGGATTAGGATAGTCTTTCTTGCTGTATTCCAACGGCTTCCCATCGCTAATACGAAGCACTCGTCCCCCTGCGGCGCGAAGGATGGCATCGGCGGCGGCGGTGTCCCATTCCTTGGTCTTGCTGTAGCAAACGTAGACATCGGCTGAGCCTTCGGCCAAACGGGCGAACTTGAGGCTGCTGCCCTGCGTGTCGATGACGAGGTCGGGATGGGCAGGGCGCAACACCTTATTAATATATGCGTCCACCTCGGGCGTGCGGTGCGAACGGGAGACGAGGACGGTGTAGGGACGCACCGCGTGCGTCCGCGTGGTTACAGGCGGACACACGCAGTGTGTCCCTACGGCATACCACAATTGATCCGTCACCGGAGCATAAATCACGCCCATGACGGGTTGCTTGTCGTCGATCAGGGCGATATTGACCGTGAATTCGCCGTTGCGTTTCACGAATTCCGCCGTTCCGTCGAGCGGATCGACGAGCCAATAGCGGCTGAACGAAGAACGGTCTTCGGGCAAATCCTCTTCGCTGACATACGGTAAACCCGTAGGCCTAAGGATTTCCTTGATGATGTTGCTGGCGCGGAGGTCGGCTTGCGTGACGGGCGAGTCGTCGACCTTGGTATAGACCTCAAACGGCTGCGCATAGACCTCCATGATGGCCTTTCTGGCTTCGAGCGCGGCATTGATGGCGATTTCTAACAGGTTTTCCATAGGACAAAACTACGTAAAAAAACGATTCGGCTGTTTAGAAACTACAGGTTTTACAGATTATTCAGATTACCGAAGAAAATTGGAAGAGGTAAACGTCAAGTTGGTAAGGATTTCCGACATCGAAACCGATCTGTATCAATCGGATGCTTGCATTCCAATAATTATCGGCTGCAATCCGTAAAACCCGTGTAATCTGTAGTTAAATATATCGTTGTAAACCAATAAAATAAGAAAAATCTTTCAAAAAAATTACCTTTATCAACTATTATTCCATTAATTTTGCACGCGAAAAATCGGGGTGCGAGGCCCCTCCAAATCGAAAAATTGAGTTTATGGCAAAGAATTTAGTTATCGTGGAGTCACCGGCCAAGGCCAAGACCATTGAGGGTTTCTTGGGCAAGGAATACACGGTGAAGTCGAGCTACGGTCATGTACGCGACTTGAACAAAAACACGCTGAGTGTCGATATTGAAAAGGATTTTGAACCCGAATACGAGATTTCGGACGACAAGAAAGCCCTCGTGGCTGAGTTGAAGAAACTCTCGAAAGCTTCTGATACCGTGTGGCTTGCGTCCGATGAGGACCGCGAGGGAGAATCCATCTCGTGGCATCTTTACGAGGTGCTCGACCTGAAGAAGAAGGACACGAAACGCATCGTTTTCCACGAAATCACCAAGTCGGCCATTCTCAATGCCATCGAGAATCCGCGCAGCATCAACATGGGTCTCGTCAATGCGCAGCAGGCTCGTCGCGTCCTCGACCGCCTGGTGGGCTACGAGCTTTCGCCCTTGCTTTGGAAGAAGGTGAAGCCGGCCCTTTCGGCAGGTCGTGTGCAGTCGGTGGCCGTGCGCCTCATCGTCGAGCGCGAGGAGGAAATCAAGAATTTCGTGCGTTCAAGTGCCTATCGCGTGACGGCGCAGTTCACCTTCTTGAAAGACGGGCAGGAATACAACCTCTCCGCCGAACTGCCCAACCGCTTTGATACTGAGGAAGAAACGCGGAAGTTCTTGGAGTCGTGCATGAATGCCACATACAAGGTCGAAAGCATCGAAAAGAAACCCAGCGTGCGCTATCCCGCGCCGCCTTTCACCACCTCGACGTTGCAACAGGAGGCCGCCCGCAAGCTCGGTTTCTCTGTGGCCAACACCATGCGCATCGCGCAACAGCTCTACGAATCGGGAAAAATCACCTATATGCGTACCGACTCTGTGAACCTTTCGAGCCTCGCCCTCGGCATGGCCAAGAAAGAAATCACGGAGAATTATGGAGCCGAGTACGTGAAGACCCGCCAATACCACACCAAGTCGAAGGGGGCGCAAGAGGCCCACGAAGCCATACGCCCGACCTACCTTGACCAGCACACCATCAAAGGCACCACCGATGAGCGCAAGCTCTACGAGCTGATTTGGAAACGCACCATCGCCTCGCAAATGGCTGACGCCCAGATGGAACGCACCAACGTGAACATCGGCGTTTCGACCAACGGAAAGCAGTTTGTGGCTACGGGCGAGGTCATTTTGTTCGACGGTTTCCTGAAGGTTTACATGGAAAGCTACGACGACGACCGCGCCGAAGACACCGCCGCCATCTTGCCGCCCATCGCGGTCGGGACGGCGCTCGACATGGAAAAGATGGAAGCCCAACAACGCTACACGCGGCATCCGCTGCGCTACACCGAAGCCAGCCTCGTGAAAAAGATGGAGGAACTCGGCATCGGGCGACCTTCCACCTACGCCCCCACCATCTCAACCATCCAGAAACGCGAATACGTGACCAAAGGCGATGTGAAGGGCGAGCCGCTCCAATACCAAATCATCACTTTGAAAAACAACAAGATAACAGAAAAAACCGGCAAAGAGAACTACGGTGCAGAGAAGGGCAAGCTGCTGCCCACCGACATCGGCGTGCTGGTGAACAAGTTCCTGCTGCAATACTTCGAAAACATCATAGACTATAATTTCACCGCCAACGTGGAGAAGGAGTTCGACCAGATTGAGGAAGGCCAGCGCCAATGGAACGCCATGATCAAGGACTTCTACAAGGGGTTCCACTCGCAAATTGTTTCCACGACGGAAAACTCAGGCAAGTTCAGCGGCGAGAAACTCCTCGGCACCGACCCTGCCACGGGCAAGAAGGTGTATGTGAAAGTCGGACGTTTCGGTCCGGTGGCCCAAATCGGCGACACCGATTCTGACGAGAAACCCCGTTTCGCCGGCCTGAAGAAAGACATGAGCATCGAGAGCGTCACCTTGGAGGAAGTGCTGAAACTCTTCGAGTTCCCGCGTTTGCTCGGCGAGTTTGAGGGCAAGGAAATCACCGTGGCTGTGGGTCGTTTCGGGCCTTACATCCGCCACGACAACAAATTCTTTAGCCTCGCCAAGACCGACAATCCTGCTTTGGTGGAATACGACCGCGCTGTGGAAATCATCAAGGAAAAGCGCGAGAAAGACCTCAACAACATCCTCCATACTTTTGACGAAGACCCCGACCTGCGCGTGCTGAACGGACGCTACGGACCTTACATCGTCTATAAAAAGAACAATTACAAAATCCCGAAAGGCGTCGAGCCCACGCGACTTTCCTATGCGGAGTGCATGGCTATCGTGGAAGACCCGAAGAATGCACCTAAAAAGAAAGTATTGAGGAAGAAAACATAAAGGCTTGCGGCGTTTCTATACAAAAAGAGGATGGTCACTGCCATCCTCTTTCCTTTTGGTCGTAATCAAAGGCTTTTCAGCCATTTCCATTGGAAAACCAGCATATAGAACACGCCTATGGTGATAGCCGCATCGGCGAGGTTGAAGATGGGCCGGAAGAAGATGAAATGCCCGTCGGGACCGAAGAAGAGCTCGGGGAGCCATGTGGCGTTTTCACGAGCCACATCAATGATGGGGAAATAGAGCATATCGACCACGCGGCCGTGCAGCCAGCCGGCATAGCCTCCGCCGTCGGGGAACAAGGTGGCCACCTGCTGATAGGTGCTCTCGCTGAAAATGCGCCCGTAGAACACGCTGTCGATGATGTTGCCCATGGCGCCCGCCGTGATGAGGGCGATGCCGAACAGCACGCCAAACCTGGTGTTTTTCTTCGACAAGCGAAATATGATGATGAACAAGGCAACGACCGCCACGATTCGGAACAGGCTCAAAACCAACTTCATCACTCCTCCGCCACCCAACCAGCCGAAGGCCATGCCCTCGTTCTCGATGAACAGTAGGTTGAACCAATTCCCAATGACGGGAATTTCTTGCCCAAGGGTCATACTCGTCTTGACCCAAATCTTGAGAATCTGGTCAAAAAGCAAGACGAGAAAAATCACCACAAACGACCACAGCAGGCCGCGGTTGCCGTTCTTTTTCACTTCCTTTTCAGTTTAGCGTCGAGGCAGCGCGTCGTGATAGGCACACAACGCAGCCTTTCCTTGGGAATGAGTCGGCCTGTCTCGCAGCACACGCCGTAGGTCTTGTTCTCGATGCGCATCAGGGCCAGTTCGAGGTTGTGGATGTACTTCTCTTGTCGTGCGACGAGTTTCGCGTTTTCTTCTTTTTGCGCCACAGCGTAACCGTCTTCCAACACCTTGAAGGTCGGGGCGGTGTCGTCGGTGCTGTGTTCGCCGCCAGAGAGGTTGGCCTGCAAGGTCTCCAAACTGGCTTTGGCCTGCTCGAGCTTTTCGAGTATCAGCGCTTTGAATTCCTCAAGGTCTTCATCGGAATAGCGCACTTGGGGTGTTTTCTTGTTATCACTGTTCATATTGATGCAATTGTATCGATTAATTGTCTAAAAATTGAGCTAAGATAGGAAAATAATCCGATATAAAAGATTTTTTTCAAGAAAAAACATGGCACAAACATATCCGTAAATGTACAAAGACTTCTATAACATTTTCAAACTCATCAAGCAACACGTTTCATCTTTTTTATTCCCCAAAAAAGAATTAAGGGGAAAAGAATAATGTCGATACCATATAGAACCCAAAAAACAAATTTACCATGCTGTATGTTGAATGCACATAATATAGTTTCTGCGAATAACAAGGCAAAGACGAAGATAACAAGCAATTTCATACAACGAATTAATCGGATTGCTATAGAATAAAGATCTTCAGCATTTTCCTCGGTAACTTCAACAGGAAAATTATACAAATGTGGGAAACACTGTAAAATTGTTATCGGCAAATACACCAACAAACAAATTACAGGAAGAATAAAAACCGAAGATCGGCTATTGTAACTATCAATCTCACCAGCAATATTATAATGAGAAGGAATTCTTTCGGGGAGACTTGAATACAATACTATTGGCACAATTATCATGGTCAATACAATTGCTAATGCGAGGATTTCCACGACTCTGTCAAATCCTTTCGCCTTTGGAATTGAGAACGATTTTTTTTTCATGTCAAAAGATTAAGATTGAGCAAAAATAATGATTTAATTTGTTCGACATTATAATCTTGGGAAAAATCTGGATAATTCTTTTTAATTGCCTGAATTATTTCATCGACAAAAGCTTTATTTTCTTCATCCCAAAGATAAGGAAGTTGATTGGAGGCACCACCTTTTAATAGCCAAAGTAACGTCACTGATGCGTTTTGTATTTTAGTTTTAGATTGATTAGAGTTATTATCGATTCCTGATGAAATTGTTTTAGTATTATAACCAACCTGCGTGTTAAATACGGCAGTTGTATGAGCGGCAACTGCTTCGACTGCATATGAAACAGCTAAAGCCCAATCAAACACACATGCACCAACAACTGCCAATAATGCAAAAAATACCCAGGCTATAGCAGCTCTATTTTCATCATCTTTTGATATACCTAAATCCGAAATAAGGTTTTGTAACTCTGGTACTTTTGCAAGAATACCTTGTACCATGGTTAGGTCGCCCTCTTCAACTTCATTAGTTAGACCGAGTTCCTTACAGAGTTTAATAAAAGTTTGGATATCATTGGATTTTATGGCGTGTGTGATGCGTTCATCAGAGAATGCAAGGATGGTTTTCAACAAACTTTCATCAAGATTAGCTTTTACGTTGGAAAACCCATTTTCATCAAGATAGACTTGAGCTTTTTCAAAGGTCATGGCCCAATGCCCATTTGTAACAATTCTGACTATTAATCCATATTTTGAACCATATTCTATTATTGATAACAAGTCTTCGTCCAAAATTGTACACTCACCACCTGTAAGAACAAGAACTTTTAAAGAGTCTTCATAATACTTAATAGATTGGTCCAAATACAGTTTCATTTCATCCAAGGTTAGACGTTGTTTCATTTTTGGATTACAGTGAAAACAACAATTCTTACAGGCCAATGTACATTGATAGGTCGTTAAGAATGAGACTGTGTGCGGTTTTATTATGAAGTTGTTTTGTCCCATTATAATTATTGATAATAAACAAATTGAGTTATTATGCTTTTTCAATAACAAACTTCACATTAATCCCTTCCACAAGCTCCTCAGCCTCAACGCCTTCCAAAACATCCGCCTTCGTGATGGTGGCTAAGGTCTCGTTGCAGATGTAGTCGCCGAATTTCTCGACGGCGGCATCGGTCTTGTCATTCTTTTCAATGATGAGTTCGATGCGGTCGGTGACCTCGAAACCTCCGGTCTTGCGGAGGTTTTGCACGCGGTTCACGATTTCGCGGGCGAGGCCTTCCTGCATCAGCTCGTCGGTGATGGTCATGTCCAAGGCCACGGTGAGGTCGTCTTCGGAAGTGACGGCCCAGCCGGGGATGTCTTGCGTCGAGATGAGGGCGTCCTCAAGGGTCAGTTCCACATCCACGCCATCCACATCAAGATGTGTGCCGTTGTTCTTCTCGAAAGCGTGAATCTCGTCTTGGCTCATGTTGGTGAAGTAGGCCTGAATCTGTTTCATCTGCCTGCCATACTTCTTGCCCAAGGTCTTGAAGTTAGGCTTCACGTTCTTGACGAGGATGTTGTTGTCGGGCGAAAGGAACTCGATTTCCTTGATGTTGACCTCGCTCTTGATGAGGTGCGACACCTTCTCGATTTGCGACTTCATCTCCTCGTTGGCCACGGGTATCATGATTTTCGACAAGGGCTGGCGCACGCGGATGTTGGCTTTCTTGCGCAGCGAAAGCACGAGCGACGAGATGAGTTGCGCGGCCTCCATGCGTTCCTCCAAAGCCTTGTCGATGAACGACTTGTCGGCCACAGGGAAGTCGGTCAGGTGGACGGACTCGGCCTTGTTGCGGCCCGTCACTTTGTTCAGGTCGCGGAAGATTTGCTCGCTGAAGAACGGCGCGATGGGCGACATGAGTCGGGCCACGGTCTCAAGGCAGGTGTAGAGCGTCTGGTAGGCCGACAGCTTGTCGGTGTTGTCCTCGCTCTTCCAGAAACGGCGACGCGAGAGGCGCACGAACCAGTTGCTGAGGTGTGCATCCACAAACTCGGCGATGGCACGACCCGCACGGGTAGGCTCGTAACTGCCGTAAGCCTCATCGACAGTGATAATCAATGAGTTGAGTTCCGACAAAATCCAGCGGTCGATTTCGGGCCGCTCGCTGATGTCGATGTCGGCTTCCTTGTAGTCGAATTGGTCGATGTTGGCGTAGAGGGCGAAGAAAGCGTAGGTGTTGTACAAGGTTCCGAAGAACTTGCGGCGCACCTCATCGACTCCGGCCTCGTCGAACTTCAGGTTGTCCCAAGGCTGCGAGTTGGTGAGCATGTACCAACGCACGGCATCGGCGCCGTATTTTTCGATGGCGCCAAACGGGTCGACGGCGTTGCCCAAGCGCTTCGACATCTTATTGCCGTTCTTGTCGAGTACCAAACCGTTGGAAATCACGTTCTTGTAGGCAACGCTATCGAAGCACATCGTGGCGATGGCGTGCAAGGTGAAGAACCAGCCACGGGTTTGGTCGACGCCTTCGGCGATGAAATCTGCCGGAAACACGTCCTTGCCCAACTGGCCTTGCTTGCCCATGTAATGGTATTGTGCATAAGGCATGGCGCCGCTGTCGAACCACACGTCGATGAGGTCGGGCTCGCGCATCATCTTCTTGCCCGTGGGTGAGACCAGCACCACGCCGTCGATATACGGGCGGTGGAGGTCGAATTTATTGTAATCACTTGAAGCGTAAGGATTTTCGGTCATGAATCCCGCCTTGATGGACTTCTCGATTTCGTTGCGAAGCTCCTCCACGCTGCCGATGCAGATTTCCTCCTTGCCGTCTTCGGTGCGCCAAATCGGGAGCGGCGTGCCCCAGTAGCGCGAGCGCGAGAGGTTCCAATCCACCAAGTTTTCAAGCCAATTGCCGAAACGTCCGCTCCCCGTGGCCTCGGGCTTCCAGTTGATGGTCTTGTTGAGTTCTATCATCCTGTCTTTCAAGGCCGTGGTCTTGATGAACCAACTGTCTAAGGGATAATACAGCACAGGTTTGTCGGTGCGCCAACAGTGCGGGTAGTTGTGGGTATGCTTCTCGCTCTTGAAGAGTTTGCCTTCTTCCTTCAGCATCACTACGATGTCCACATCCAACGACTTGTCCTTTTCGGTCTTGGTAGGGTCGTAGGCATTCTTCACGAACTGGCCCGCGTAGGGGCGATAGGCTTCCACGTCCATGCAGTTCTTGACGAACTCAGGGTCAAGGTCTTCGATGCGGAAGAACTTGCCCGTGCGGTCCACCATTGGTTGCGGCTTGCCGTCCTTGTCGATCATCTGCAAGGGCGGAATGCCAGCGGCGAGGGCAACGCGCTTGTCGTCGGCACCAAAAGTCGGGGCGATGTGGACGATGCCCGTACCGTCCTCGGTGGTGACGTAATCGCCGGGGATGATGCGGAACGCCCCTTCGCCTGGATTGACCCAAGGAATCAGCTGCTCATATTCAATGCCGACGAGGTCCTTGCCCTTGAACTCGGCCACAATTTCGGGAGCCTCCTTGAACATCGTCTCCACCAAGGCTTTGGCCATTATAATGCAGCAAGGTTCTTCCGTATAGGGATGGACCGTCTTCAAAAGGACATAATCAATATTCGGCCCTACGCAGAGTGCCGTATTTGAAGGCAAAGTCCAAGGCGTAGTAGTCCACGCAATAGCGTAGGTAGGGCTGTCACACTGTGGCAGCCGTACATTGTTTTTCAATTTGAACAACGCCACGCAAGTCAAGTCCTTCACGTCGCGATAGCAACCTGGCATGTTCAGTTCGTGCGAGCTGAGGCCGGTGCCGGCAGCGGGCGAATAGGGTTGGATGGTATAACCTTTGTAAAGCAAACCCTTGTCATACAAGTCCTTGAGCAAGAACCAGAGGGTCTCGATGTAGTCGTTGGTGAAAGTGATGTAAGGGTCGTCTAAGTTGACCCAGTAGCCCATCTTGAGGGTCAGGTCGTCCCACATATCCTTGTATTTCATCACTTCCTCGCGGCAGGCGCGGTTGTAGTCGTCGACGCTGATTTTCTTGCCGATGTCTTCCTTGGTGATGCCGAGTTTCTTCTCCACGCCGAGTTCGACGGGCAGGCCGTGGGTGTCCCAGCCGGCCTTGCGGACGACGTGTTTGCCTTTCAGCGTTTGGTAGCGGCACACCACGTCCTTGATGGAGCGGGCCATCACATGGTGGATGCCCGGCGTGCCGTTGGCGCTCGGCGGGCCTTCAAAGAACACGAAGGCGTTGTCCTTGTCACGTTGGTCGAGGCTCTTTTGGAAAGTGTTGTCGGCGTCCCAAAACTTGCGGATTTCATTGGCTGTTTCAGTGAGATTCAACTGCTTATATTCCTTGTAGTTGTCTTTCATAAAATGATGATTTCTATTTTAAGGCGCAAAATTACGAAATCTTGATGAATCCGTGACAAACTCACGAAAAAAACCCCGGAGGCCATGCTGTACCTTCGGGGGTGTTATGGTGTTGGGTTGTAGGTTGTGTTATTGATTCACAATTTTCTGCGTCCTTACACGATTGCCATCGATGAGACGCAGGACGTACACGCCAGCGGGCATTCCCATGGTGGTTGTACGGCTGCCACGGTGTGACAGCCCTACAGTACGAACCATGCGCCCCGTCATGTCCATCACCTGCAACGTGCCCTCGCCGTTGACAATAATCTCACCGTTGCTGATGAACGCAAACGGACGGTTCGCAGACGTCTCGTCTGCGGGTTCGGAAAACACGAGGCGGAAACGCGAGGCGTAGTCGGTGGTGCGGGCGGTGAAGGTGTAGGAAGCGTGGTTGTTGAAACCCCCTTGCCCCCTTAAAAGGGGGACGAGGTCCACATCCGCGCCTGTCATGTTGTCAATCAAATGCAGGTAATCCAAATCAAGGTTTTGTGTGTCGAAGGTCAGCGTGTAGGTGCCGTTCTTTTCGGCCTTGAAATGGAGGGTAACCTCTGTAGAGACGCAAAATTCTGCGTCTCTACCAACGGAGACGTTGCGCGCAACGTCTCTACAAATGTCACCAACGGTGGCCACGGCGAAATCTTTCCCGCCATGCGTGGCATAGATGCGCGTGGCGTTCTCGTTCAGGCTGAATTTCTCCAACGGTTCGCCGTCGCGCTTCAGGATGAAGCGG